>CAYXQZ010000065.1:8430-15810 GCA_964466415.1 uncultured Paludibacter sp. | reverse complement strand
GCCAGAGCTCAAGCACTTTGGCTAAAGAAGATAAGCACTTCAAAAGAGAAGAAACATATAGACTAAGAAATATTATCAACAGTTATATCCTTTTTGGATTTAATATTTATGGCACAAAAACCTTCCATTCCGAAAGGAACACGCGATTTTACACCAGCCGAAATGGCAAATCGCAATTATATATTCAATACTATAAAAGACGTTTTTCGTTTGTATGGATTCCAACAAATTGAAACACCAGCTATGGAAAACCTATCGACCTTGATGGGGAAATATGGTGAAGAAGGCGATAAACTGTTATTTAAAGTATTAAACTCTGGCGATTTTCTAAATGGTCTTTCCGATAATGAATTACTTGAAAGAAACAGTCTTAAACTCACTAATAAAATTTCAGAAAAAGGATTGCGATACGACCTTACAGTGCCTTTTGCCAGGTTTGTTGTACAAAATCGCGATAAAATAACATTTCCATTTAAGCGCTATCAAATTCAACCAGTATGGCGTGCCGACCGACCTCAGCGTGGACGATATCGTGAATTTTACCAGTGTGATGTAGATGTGGTAGGTAGCGATTCGCTTTTGAATGAATTGGAGTTGATTCAGATCGTTGATGAGGTGTATCGGAGGTTGAAAATACGGGTGGTCATTAAAATCAACAATCGTAAAATCCTATCGGGCATTGCCGAAATTATTGGCGAAGCCGAAAAAATTACCGACATAACTGTTGCCATTGATAAAATGGATAAGATAGGTCTGGACAAAGTAAATGAAGAAATTGCTTCGAAAGGAATTTCGCAACAAGCCATTGATAAATTACAGCCAATTTTGAAATTGAGTGGAACTAATTCCGAAAAACTTAATCAACTGAAAGCTGTGTTATCAAGCTCCGAAGTTGGTATGAAGGGTATTGCCGAACTCGAAACAATTTTTGGATTGTGCGAAACAATGAAGGTTGAAACTGCCATAGAACTTGATTTGACTTTGGCGCGAGGCTTGAATTATTACACAGGAGCTATTTTCGAAGTTAAAGCATTGGATGTGGAGATTGGAAGTATCACTGGCGGAGGTCGCTACGACAACTTGACGGGCGTTTTTGGCATGGAAGGTGTATCGGGTGTGGGTATTTCGTTTGGTGCCGATCGTATCTATGATGTGCTTAATCAATTGGAATTATATCCTGAAACATCCATCGAAAATACAAAAATACTATTTGTTAGCTTTGGTCAAAATGAATTGCTCTATTGTTTGCCTTGGCTTAATGTGTTAAGAAACAAGGGGATAAATACTGAAATTTACCCAGAGCCAGCCAAAATGAAAAAACAGATGAGTTATGCCGATAATAAACGTATTCCCTATGTGGCTATAGTGGGCGAAACCGAAATGAACGAAGAAAAAGTAATGCTTAAAAACATGAAGAGTGGTGAGCAGCAACTTTGTAGTTTGGATGAAATTCTTGAAATTCTTAAGAATTAAGTTTTAAATCAGGTGCAATTTCTTTTAATGGTATCATTACAAAATCCCGCTCCAACATCTTTGGATGCGGGATTTTTAATTCGGGAGAATCAAGAATTTCCTTATCATACAATAAAATATCGATATCAATTATTCGATCAGAATACTTATTAGTGGTTTTTTGCTCACGGCCAAGCAATTTTTCTATCTCCTGAGTTTTGGCCAAAATCTGCAATGGCGACAACTCGGTCAAAACTAGTATTGCAGCATTTAAATACTTATGCTCCGATGTATAACCCCACGCTTCCGAAGTATAAAACGTGGATACTTTGCGTACTACACCTATTTTACTGCCAATTTCGGCTATAGCATTTATAATATTTTGATCTTTATCGCCCAGATTGGTTCCAATTGACAGATATACTTTTGCCATAATTCTTCATGTTTATGCAAAGATATATTTTTTAGTAATATGTCTGACATATTCTGCCCTTTTGTCAGTAAAAAATGTTTAATAACATTCAATTCAGACTCAATTATGTCAAATAATTAGTAATAAATGAAGTTTTATTGCTTGGCATATACTTTGTAAAAACCAAAACCGTATAACAATAAAGTAGAAATTCATAATCATATTAAATAAACTCAAAATGGGAAAAATTATTGGAATTGACTTAGGAACCACAAACTCGTGTGTTTCTGTAATGGAAGGTAACGAACCTATCGTTATCGCAAACAGCGAAGGAAAACGCACTACACCTTCGATAGTTGGATTTATTGATGGTGGCGAGCGCAAAGTGGGTGATCCTGCTAAACGTCAGGCTATTACCAATCCAACAAAAACTGTATCATCTATCAAACGATTTATGGGTGAAACTTACGACCGTTTGACTAAAGAAATTGGACGCGTACCATACAAAGTGGTTCGTGGCGACAACAATACGGCACGTGTTGATATTGACGGACGCATGTATTCTCCACAAGAAATTTCGGCTATCATACTTCAAAAAATGAAAAAGACAGCTGAAGAATATCTTGGACATGAAGTAACTGATGCTGTAATTACAGTGCCTGCTTACTTTAACGATGCACAACGTCAGGCAACAAAAGAAGCTGGCGAAATTGCAGGATTAAATGTAAAACGTATTGTAAATGAGCCTACTGCTGCTGCTTTGGCTTATGGTTTGGACAAAACCAACAAAGATATGAAAATCGTGGTATTCGACTGTGGTGGTGGTACACATGACGTTTCGGTTCTTGAATTAGGAGATGGAGTTTTCGAAGTAAAATCGACCGATGGTGACACTCACCTTGGTGGCGATGACTTTGACCACCGCATTATCGATTGGTTAGTAGCCGAATTTAAAGCAGAAAACAGCAATATCGACTTGAGCAAAGACCCAATGGCATTGCAACGTTTGAAAGAAGCTGCTGAAAAAGCAAAAATTGAACTTTCAAACACAACTTCTTCGGAAATTAATTTGCCTTATATTATGCCTGTTGATGGTGTGCCTCGTCACTTGGTTCGTACCTTGACTCGTGCAAAATTCGAACAATTGGTGGACGATTTAGTGCAAAAAACAATTGAGCCTTGTCGTACAGCGTTGAAAAGTGCAGGTTTGACTATTGGTGATATCGACGAAATTATCTTAGTTGGTGGTTCAACACGTATTCCAGCCATTCAAACTGCAGTTGAAAAATTCTTTGGTAAAGCTCCTTCGAAAGGTGTGAATCCGGATGAAGTTGTGGCTGTAGGTGCTGCTATTCAAGGTGGTGTTTTAACAGGTGAAGTAACTGATGTATTGTTGCTTGATGTTACTCCATTGTCGTTAGGTATTGAAACTATGGGAAGTGTAATGACCAAATTGATTGAAGCCAATACCACTATTCCAACCAAAAAATCGGAAACATTTACAACCGCAGCCGACAATCAACCTTCGGTAGAAATTCATATTCTACAAGGTGAGCGTCCTATGGCGAATCAAAATAAATCAATCGGACGTTTCCACTTGGATGGTATTATGCCTTCGCGCCGTGGTGAGCCTCAAATTGAAGTAACTTTTGATATTGACGCCAATGGTATTTTACATGTTTCGGCCAAAGATAAAGCAACTGGAAAAGAGCAACGCATACGTATTGAAGCATCATCTGGTTTGAGCGATGCCGAAATTAAACGTATGAAAGACGAAGCTGCTGCCAATGCCGAAAGCGATGCAAAAGAAAAAGAAAAAATTGATAAATTGAACCATGCCGACAGCTTGATTTTCCAAACTGAAAAACAACTTTCAGAATTTGGTGATAAACTGCCTGCTGATAAAAAAGGCCCAATTGAAGCTGCTTTAGCAAAATTGAAAGAAGCACACAAAGCGCAAGACATTGCCGGAATTGACGCAGCTACCAATGAGTTGAATACAGTGTTCCAGGCTGCAAGTCAGGAAATGTACAATGCTCAAAATGCACAAGGTGGCGCACAACAACCAGGTCAAGACTTCGGTGGACAACAAAGTTCAAACGAAGGAAACAAACAAGGCGATGTAACTGATGTGGACTTTGAAGAAGTAAAATAAAAGAACGCTTAGCCCCTGAAGGGGACTTAAATACAAACCGCCCAATCTGAGAAATTCAGGTTGGGCGGTTCTGGTTATATTACATGTTTGGCAATAACATTTGTCCATTGCCAGAAATGTTATACATTTGCAATAAATAATTAATCTGACATGGCAATAATCACAGATATAAAATATTAAGTCGAAAAAACATGCTATTACAATATATTACCCGACGGGGACGAAAAGAAGAAATTGAGGAAGTATTAAAAACAATTCAATTGTAAAACACAGTTAATTATGGAACAGCAAGCCCAAACAAATTACAATCAAGCTATTCAGGCTATTAAAAGTGCTATTCTGCAGAGTCGTTATAGAGCAGCAGCATTAGTAAACCGTGAGTTGCTATCACTTTATTTTGGTATTGGGAAATTTATTTCTGAAAATAGCCGCAACCGCTTTTGGGGTACAAATGCTATCAAAACCATATCTGTGATATTACAGCAGGAACTCCCTGGATTGCGAGGGTTTTCGCCAGTGAATATTAAACGTATGAGGCAGTTTTTTGAAGAATGGGAAAAATACATTCAATATGCCGATAATCAAAATAGTGTAATTCGTCCGTCAGTGCCGGACGAAATTCAAACGGATTTACTATTAGTAAATCGTCCGTTGTCAACGGACGATATGTTCAATAAAAATTCCATTTACTTTTTATCAATTGGTTTTACACACCATTACGAAATACTTGTTAAGGCTAAAACACTGGAAGAAAGATTGTTTTATGTACAAAATTGCGCTAAGGGATTTTGGAGTGTAGAAAAACTAAAATATAATCTTAAAACTACCCTCTTTCAGAAACAAGGCTCATTACCAAATAATTTTGAAAAGACCATTCAAAATTCAAATTTACATAAACAGACACTTCAGTCGTTCAAAGATGAGTATCTACTTGATTTTATAAATATTGAAGACCCCGATGAACTGGATGAACGACTACTCGAAAATGAAATAGTTCTTCATATAAAAAAATTTATTATGGCATTGGGAAGCGATTTTTCGTTTATGGGAAATCAATATCGGCTGGAGGTTGATGAGAAAGAATTTTTTATAGACTTGCTGTTCTTTAATCGCAGAATTCAATGCTTAGTGGCCATTGAACTCAAACGGGGCGAGTTCAAGCCCGAATACGCAGGGAAATTGAACTTTTATCTCTCTGGACTGGACGAATATATTAAGCTTCCTCACGAAAACCCTTCTATTGGTATCATTCTTTGTAAATCGCAAAGCAAAAAAATTGTGGAGTTTGCTTTTCGCGATACAAGTAAACCAATGGGGGTAGCCACCTATCAGTTGGCTACGCAACTCCCGGAACAATATCGAAATATTTTACCCGATGCCGAAACGTTAAAAGAACTACTATAAAAAGGGTACCTATTATGAATTAATAAATGTCGGATAAGTTGGTTATATGTCGGATACCTTATTGTAAGTTGCCAGTTTAAAACGACCGATAAACAACCGTTAATCGACCGTAAAACAACTGAATGGCGCGGTGATTAATACTATAGAATTCTTTACAAAAAAAACTCCTACCATCTTTCGATAGTAGGAGTTTTTATTTTGTTTTTTTGAAAAACTGAAATTAGTTTTTTGGAAGCGCTTCTTTAACAACCATTGGACGGCCATCAAATTCAGCTCCGTTTAATTCAGTAATTACTTTTTTTGCTGCTTCGTCGTCTGACATTTCAACAAATGCAAAACCTTTAGATCTGCGAGTTTCGCGATCGATGATAAGTTTACACGAAACTACTTGACCGTATTCTGCAATTGCTTCTTTAAGGTCGTTTTCTCTAACATTGTAACTTAAGTTACCTACGTAAATGTTCATATATATAATAATTAATTGTGAAAAAAGAGAAGGCTAATTGCGAAGGGTTAGTAAATCCGAACTATAAAAGAAGGGAAAAAAATAAACAATCGAAAAAAATACATTTTCTTTTCGGCGCAAAGATACGTATTATAAATGAGTTACACAATTTTTTCATTAATTCAACACTTTTTTATTCGTTATATGTATTGTAAGTGGTTTAATGCTTGTTTTTATTTTAGTGTCTTTCTTGCATCTTTAAAGAATTGAACTAAAAATCCATCTTTTTGATTGATTGTTTGTAGTTTCTAACCGTAATTAAGCTTATCTTTGCCCTAATTTAAAAAAATAAAGTGCATTCGTGAAAACAAATAAGGATATTTTTATTGAAAAACTTCAGTTTTTTGTGGCGAATAAAGAACTCATTAAGTTTACTTTATCTTCGCCCAAAATTAAAGATACTGATTTAAAAAAAATTATTGTTACGGCCGTTCAACTCAAACGTGGCTATTGCTTGAATTTTGTGTATCGATATACAACAAAAGATATTACCAAGAACTTCGAAATATCTGAAGGCATTGAGCTAATTCAGACAGCTATTGATTGCGATTTTAATAATGCTGAAATGCTGAGTGCTGTTGAGAATTTACATTTATATACTTTACCTACGGGTAAAATTCAGGTAAAAACGAGCATTAGTACCTTAAAATCACCTGTTTTGCTTACGCACGATAAGCCTAAGGACAAACTAATTTCGTTCGAAAACAATATTTATTTACGCGAATTGGGCGTTACAAACTCCAACTTTGAGTTGCGCCGCGAAATGAGCGACAAATACCGACAAATAAACAAATACATTGAATTGCTAGCACCCAATTTGAAAGAAGCAAATCTCGATGCTGGTTTTGATATGGCGGATATGGGCTCGGGAAAGGGATATTTGACATTTGCATTGTACGATTACTTGACCAATGTGCTGAATCTTTCACCCACCATGACTGGAGTTGAGTTTAGGCCTGATTTAGTGCAAATTTGCAACGACATAGCCCTTAAAGCAAGTTTCAAGAATTTGAAGTTTGTAAAAGGAACTATTGCCGATATACAATTACCCAATATTGATGTGCTTATTGCCCTACATGCATGCGATACTGCAACCGACGATGCCATTTATAGAGGAATAACTTCGGGAGCAAAACTTATTGTATGTGCTCCATGTTGCCACAAGCAAATCAGAAAAGCCATGAATGTGACTAATGAGTTGAATAATATAACCAAATTTGGAATTCTGAAAGAGCGTCAGGCTGAAATTGTTACCGATACACTGCGTGCTATGATTTTGGAGTATTTCGGTTACAAAACCAATGTGTTCGAATTTATTCCGTTAGAGCATACACCTAAAAATGTAATGATAGTGGGTCGGAAAATTTCAAATTCAACGGTTGATAAAAAACGTATTTTGCATGATATTGATGCCATTAAAAAAATGTATGGCATCGAAAAACATTATTTAGA
>CAYXQZ010000065.1:0-8330 GCA_964466415.1 uncultured Paludibacter sp. | reverse complement strand
TTTGATGTATACAGTCTTACTTTTTATAGTAATCGGCATTTTAACGGGTTATCTGTTTCGAAATCAGAAAATAACCTTTGTAAATAAAGTCATTACAGTGTTAATCTGGCTATTGTTGTTTTTGCTTGGTGCCGAGGTTGGCTTAAACGATCAGGTTGTAACCAATTTCCATGTGCTAGGATTCGAAGCATTTTTAATAGCTTTGTTTGCAACCTTTGGAAGTGTTATTGGCGCTTGGCTATTGTGGAGGAAGGTTAAATGAAGGCGAGTTTAATTATATTGTCGTTTTTTGCCGTAGGATTATTGTTGGGTATTTACCGAATTTTTCCTGTTCAATGGCTTGAGTACGAGTTTAGTTTTTATGTTTTATGTGCTTTGATGTTTTCGGTGGGCTTTAGTATTGGACATCAACCACAAACAGTAAAGCAATTTAAAAACATACCAATTCGTATTGTTTTTTTGCCGCTAACTACCATTGTTGGTACTTTAGCCGGAGCCTTGGTAGTTGTATTTTTAACAAAGCATTCGGTAGCCGATGTGTTGGCTGTAGCTTCGGGGATGGGTTATTATTCGCTTTCGAGTATTCTGATTACACAATACAAAGGCATAGAGTTAGGAACAATTGCATTGTTAGCAAATATATTTAGGGAGGTGTTGGCTTTGCTTTTAGCTCCATTTTTGGTAAAATACTTTGGTAAATTAGCACCCATAGCAGCTGGTGGCGCCACAACAATGGATACTACGTTTCCGGGAATTGTTCGATATTCGGGTAAAGAATTTTCTATTGTTTCTATTTATCACGGTTTTATAACCGATTTAAGTGTACCTTTTTTGGTAACATTAAGTTGTAGTTTGCTCTAGCAATGTTCAATTCAAAAAATTATTTTTGTTAATTATATTATGCCCATAAATAAAGTCCTATTAAAAGAACAATTACAATTTTTCCCCAAAGCTGAATTGGTCGAAATGTTATTGAAATTATCCAAGAAAGGGCATAATTACGATTTTTTGCTGATAAATTATTTGGATACAGAGAGTGGCGAGCAGCAGTTGTTCGACGAAACAATTGAAAAGCTGATTGCCATTTCGGAAAAAGAATTTAAAGGTAGAACAGTTCAACATCAACGCGTCAAAATGCTTACTGCGAGCGTGAAATGTATAAACGAATTTTTGATTGAAGCCAAAAATAAAAAACTGGAAGCTGATTTGATTCTTTGGGTTCTGGAGCGCGAATTTGAACAGCCCACTAACATGTTTGGTGCTAAGTTTTCGGGCTACGATTTTAAATTAGGCTTGCTTGTTAAACGACTTATTGGGTTGGTTCAGCGCAAGTTGCACCCCGATTATTTTATCGATTATCAGGACCAGCTAAATGTATTTCTTGCTAAATTACATAAAACATCCAATAGGATAAATACAATTAAGGAGTTGCCACAAACTATTTGATTTTTATTGTTTAGATTTTTTGTTGTCCGACTTAAATTATTGTATCTTTGAAGTCTCGTTTTTGTGTGTAAATTATATTTTTAATTTTTAAAAATAATACATTATGACCGATAAACTTGTTACCCTAGCAATTCGTACTTACCATAGAGCTCAGATGATTAAAACTGTGCTTATGAGCAAAGGTATTGATACCGAAATTCACAATTTAAATCTCGAAAACCCCGAATTGGCTGTTGGTGTGCGCGTTCGTATCAAAGAGAGTGATTTACCTCAGGCGCTTACCATTGTAGAATCGGTTGAAAAGGAATGGGAAAGCGAAAATCCGAAACCAGCTAAAAAGACCATTCTTATACCCATTGATTTTGCCGATATAGTTGAAAAAACAATTGATTACGGTTTTAATTTTGCATATCGTATCAAAGCTACAATTGAATTTTTATATGTATATCATATTCCTGCTTTTACTATTACAAGTAACAATGATATAAGTACTTACAGCATTACCGATAATGATCTATTGCGTAGAATAATTACAACCACAAATGCTGATGTTCAAAATCTTAAAAACAAGTTAACCGCACGTATAAACCAAGGTGAGCTTCCAAAAGTTAAGTATGAATTTATATTGAAACAAGGAGTGCCCGATGAAGTGATTCCTGATTATTGTAAAAAATCAAAGCCCGACTTAATTGTTATGGGTACACATGGAAGGCGCCCGGGAAATGAATTAATTGGAAGTGTTGCTGCCGAAGTGATTGAAACAACCAATTCGCCCGTTTTTGCTATTCCATCGCAGGTTAGTGAAAATTGCGAAATTAATCGCATCGCTTTTCTGACCAATTTTGATCAGAATGACTTGATTGCTATTGATAAAACCATTGAACTTTTCAAAACCGAAAGCCCCGAATTGTATTTTGTACATTCGTCCGATAAAAATGATGCGTGGAGTGAGGTGATGCTTGAGGGGATAAAAACTTATTTTTCAAAACATTATCCTGAGATTAAAACAAACTATTCGTTTATTGTGTCAAGTACTTCGCCCGAACAAATTGACGATTTTTTGCATAAAAAAAACATCAATTTGCTGGCATTTAATACCCGCAAACGACGTCTTTTTTCACGCTTATTCAATCCCGGACTTGCTTACAAAATGGTGTTACATTCAAATACTATGCTTTTTGTAACACATGTTTAGAGGTAAAATCAAGAACCAAGAATCAAGAACCAAGAATCAAGATTTTTGTGTTCTTATTTTATCAAGCAATGAGTTCAATTGATTAACCTCTTCAAGAGTCAGGTTTTGAAGCAGTTTGTCTCCTTCGAGTTCAACTTGAAGCATATTATTCAATAGCGTTAAGCCTTTTTCAGTAATTTCGACCGATTTCTTTCGTCGGTCATCCTTGTCTTCGTTTCGAAGTACCAATCCATTGTTGAATAGTCTGTCGACCAATCTGCTTACATCCGAATCCCTATCGAGCATGCGTTCTTTTATAAATCCGATTGATAAAGGGGCTTCAGACCGAAAGCCACGAAGTATACGCAGTACATTGTACTGTTGTTCGGTAATTTCGTGTTTTTTTAATTCACTAAAAAACTTGTATCCTAACATCCGAGTTGTGTAGGTTAGGTTTATTAACCCTTTGTGGAATTCGTTTCTGAATCGCCCTTTTATTTCGTCTTCTAAACGCATAGTTTTTATTATAGTTTAGCGTGTGTTCCATCGCAAAATGGTGCATTTGATGAATGTTTACATCCACACCAAGCTACTTTTTTAATATCGGTAATCTCTACCTTTTTGGGTACAAATTCACTACCTCTGTGCGATCCATCGCAAAATGGTTGTTTTGAGCTTTTTCCGCAGCTACAATAATAATAATTTCCGGGTTGCATTTCTAATACATAAGGACTTTTTTGAGCAATTACTGGCTTTTCCATATTTATAATTTTGTTTTTAATTGCCTAATTGTAGGCGTGATACTTTGTTTTGATAAAGTTCGGTTTATTGTATTTGTTCGAACTATATATGTTGTAACATGTAATATGAAATATTGTTTAGTTGTGATTGATATTTTTTTAATAATTATTTAATTGAACCATTTTCGTTATTCGTTTTTTTTTCCGAAATTTGCAGACTTAAAATTCAGCAACATAAATAGCAATTTTAAGTAAAAAAATAAAGTGAAAGATACTAAGTACATTTTCGTTACGGGTGGTGTTACCTCCTCGCTAGGCAAAGGCATTATAGCGGCATCTCTCGGTAAGTTATTGCAAGCCCGCGGTTTTAAAGTCACCAATCAAAAGTTAGATCCTTACATCAATGTTGATCCGGGAACATTAAACCCCTACGAACATGGAGAGTGTTATGTAACTGTTGATGGACATGAGGCTGACTTGGACTTAGGTCATTACGAACGTTTTTTGGGTGTTGAAACACGTAAAGCAAACAACGTAACAACAGGCCGCATTTACCAAAATGTAATTAACAAAGAACGCAGGGGTGATTTTTTGGGCAAGACTGTACAAATTATACCTCACATTACCGACGAAATTAAACGAAACATAAAACTATTGGGTAGCAAAGGCGAATTCGACTTTGTAATTACCGAAATTGGTGGAACTGTGGGCGATATTGAGTCGCTTCCTTACATAGAGAGTGTTCGTCAGCTCCGTTGGGAACTTGGTAAACATTGCCTTATTGTACACCTTACTTACGTTCCGTATTTGGCTGCTGCCAAAGAACTTAAAACAAAACCTACACAACACTCAGTAAAAGCATTGCAAGAGCAAGGTGTGCAAGCCGATATTTTGGTTTTGCGTACTGAACATAATATTCCCATCGAAATGCGTAAAAAAGTAGCGCTATTTTGTAATGTGGAACAAAATGCTGTGATGCAATCTATCGATGTTCCTTCCATTTATCGCGTGCCGATGAATATGCAAGAAGAAAAACTCGACGAAGTAGTGTTGACTAAAATGGGCTTCGATTTAGCAAAAACTCCCCAGGCCGACATGACAAAATGGACTGCTTTTGTTGAAAAACTTGAGAGTGCTAAAGATGAAGTACGCATTGGTCTGGTTGGAAAATATGTGCAATTGCCTGATGCTTATAAGTCTATCATTGAATCGTTGATACATGCAAGCGCATATAATAATCGCAAATTGAAACTCGAATTGATACTTTCGGACAAACTGACAGAAGAAAATGTGGATAAAAAACTGTCAAAACTCGATGGCATAGTTGTTGCTCCGGGCTTCGGGCAACGCGGAATGGAAGGTAAATTTGTGGCATTAAAATTTGCGCGCGAAAACAATTTGCCTTGTTTGGGAATTTGTATGGGAATGCAAACCATGTCCATTGAATTTGCTCGAAATGTAATTGGGCTTAAAGATGCTAATAGCACCGAAATTGACCCAAGCACACCATTCAATATTGTAGATATTATGGAAGAGCAAAAAAACATACTCGACCTTGGTGGAAGTATGCGTTTAGGAGCCTATAAATGCAAATTGAAACGTGGCACCAAAGCATTTAAAATTTACGGAAAAGAAAATATAAGCGAACGTCATCGCCATCGTTACGAATTTAACAACGCTTTTAAAGCGCAATTCGAAGCAGCGGGCATGACTTGTAGTGGCATGAATCAGGAGTCGGATTTGGTTGAAATTATTGAACTTAACTCACATAAATGGTATGTTGGTGTTCAATTTCACCCCGAGTACAGCAGCACAGTTGTAAATCCACATCCTTTATTTATTAATTTTATAAAAACAGCGATAGAAGAATAGTTTGTAAAGTTCATAAGGTTTGAAGAGTTTGAAAGGTTTGAGGAGTTTGAAAGGTTTGAGGAGTTTGAAGATTGGCACATTAGCATATTAGCAAATTAGCATATTAGAAAAAATGGATAAAAATACAATTCTCGGTTTTGTACTTATTGGTCTTATACTTGTTGGTTTTTCGGTTTTAAACAAACCTAACGAACAGGAAATAGCGCAACAAAAACGTTACAATGATTCAATAGCATTGGTTGAAGAAGAAAAATTAGCTCAACAAGAACAGTTGAAAAAACAACAAGCTGTTCAGCCAACCGATTCGCTTGTAAATTCTCAAATTGCCGATACAACTCAATTGGCCGACGCTTTTGGTGCTTTTGATGTAGCGGCTCGTGGCGAATCAAAAATGGTTGTGCTCGAAAATAAGTTGGTGAAACTTAATGTTTCTACTAAAGGTGGACGCATAGTTTCGGCTCAACTGAAAAATTACCAAACACACGATACTTTGCCGCTGATTTTATTTAACGAAGCCGAAAGTAATCTTGGTTTTACTATTGTTACCAATAATAATCGCGTTGTAAATACAAGCAATTTGTTTTTCGAACAAGCGGGTGCAATTACAACCGACAATAAAGGAAATCAGACACTTACCATGCGTTTGAAAACTTCAGCTAGCGCTTATTTGGATTTTGTATACGTGCTTCCTGCAAATGATTATATGCTTGACTTTAGTCTTAAAGCAAATCAAATGAATACTGTAATGCCTGCTGGAACCAACTCTTTGGAAATGCAGTGGGCTTCCAAAATTCGTCAGCAAGAAAAAGGATATACTTTTGAGGAACGTTATTCGCAAGTACATTACAAATTTGTAGCCGATGATGTAGAAACCTTGAGTGCAACTAGCGACGACGAGAAAAAACTTCCAAATAAATTAAAATGGGTATCGTATTCGGGTCAGTTTTTTAGCTCTATTTTCATAGCAAAAGATGCTTTTACTTCATCAAATATCAAAAGTGTAAAAGAATCGGAAACCAGTGGTTACCTCAAATCTTATACAGCCGATATGGTTGTTGGCTTTGACCCAACCGGAAAATCGAGCACCGACTTTCAATTTTTCTTTGGCCCAAACCAATACAAAGTGCTTAGTTCTTATGATAAGGAATTGGAAGGCGAAAACAAATTATTGTTACGTAGTATAATACCACTGGGTTGGGGTATTTTTGGCTGGGTAAACCGTTTTGCTATTATTCCAATGTTTAATTTCTTCAGCACTTTTATTTCCAATTTTGGATTAATAATATTGCTGATGACCTTAGCCATTAAACTTATCCTTTTCCCACTCACATACAAATCGTATATTTCGAGTGCTAAAATGAAAGTATTGAAGCCTGAGATAGATGAAATAAACGCTCGCATTCCGGCTGATAAAATGGCTGAACGCCAAAAAGCAACTATGGAATTGTATGGCAAAGTTGGTGTGAGTCCAATGAGTGGGTGTATACCTACATTGCTTCAAATGCCAATATTGTTTGCTATGTTTAGCTTTTTCCCTGCAGCAATTGAATTGCGTCAGGAAAGTTTCTTGTGGGCAACTGACCTTTCGTCGTACGATGCAATTTGGAGTTGGAACACCTACATTCCACTTATTACACCATATTTTGGCAATCACATTAGTTTGTTCACATTGTTGATGACTGTTACAACCATAGTGTACACCAAACTGAATATGGCAAACACACCTACAACCGATCAAATGGGCGGTGCCATGATGAAATGGATGATGTACCTTATGCCAGTAATGTTTATGTTTATGTTCAATAGTTATGCTTCAGGCTTGAGTTATTATTATTTTATATCAACATTAATCTCTATTGGACAAACCTATGCCATACGTGCTACAGTTGACGAGGAAAAAATGCTTGCTCAACTACATGCCAAACGTAATGCTAAAAAGGATGCCCCTAAAAAAACGAGTAGTTTTATGGAGCGTTTGGAAAAAATGCAACACGAACAACAAAAGCGTTTGAAAGCAAAAAAATAGACGAATTTTGAGTATAGAGTTCTGAGTTCTGAATTCAGAGTTTTGACTAAGAAAAATAAAATGGCGTAATAAATCTGATTTTTAGTAAATTAGAGGCGTTACGCCTTTTTTTAATAAGAAATAAACTACAGAGTATGAGTAAAAATATATTTTACATGCTGGCTTTTAGCCTGCTTGTTGGTTTAGGTACTTCGTGTACTAAAAGCAACCGCTTTAAAGTGGATAATGCTACAGTTGATAATACTACTCAGATTATTAGGTTCGACTCTTTGCTTATCAATGCTGATACAGCCAATTTGCGTACAGTTGTCAGAAAAATGTATGCAGATTATCCCGATTTTATGCCATATTATGTAGAGCAAATAATGGGTGTTAATCCTACCGACACGCTCGAAGTAGCACGCATGATTGGTGTTTTCTTAACTAATAAAGAATTTTCGAAAGTCAATGCTGATGTTACGCAAGAATTCTCCGATATTGATTCTACTCAATTACATATAAACAAAGCATATCGTTATTTACAGCAATATTTTCCTGAAATTAGCACACCTCCCGTATATTTCTTTGTTTCAGGGTTTAATCGCTCCATAATACTCGAAGATAAGTTTGTAGGTATTGGTCTCGACTTGTATTTAGGTGCCAATTATCCAAAGTATGCCGAAATAAGCTATAAGTATATGTTGTATAATATGCGTCCAGCAAGTATAGCACCCGATGTTGTTTCGGGGATTCTATTCAGGCATTTTCAATTTGATGCAAGCCAGAATCGATTGTTGGAAAACATGCTATACCGTGGAAAAGTTTTGTATTTATTGTCGGTTATTATGCCCGACCTAATGCCTAACGAAATTATGGGCTACAGTCGTTTTCAGTGGGAATGGAGTCGCAAGTACGAAGAAAAAATATGGAATAGTATTGTAGGACAAAAAGACCTCTATTCGTCCGACCAATTACTGATTAACAAATACATGAACGATGCACCTTTTACGGCTACCATTTCGCAAGAATCGCCTGGCCGGCTAGGAACTTGGGTAGGTTGGCAGATTATTAAATCATATATGGAGGAAAATAC
>CAYXQZ010000064.1:0-15947 GCA_964466415.1 uncultured Paludibacter sp. | reverse complement strand
AAGCAGGAAGTGAGCGATTAACTCGCTCACTGTCCTCTCACACTACCATAGGTACGAAGATTCTTATCGCATGTTTTCCTTTTTTGAAGGCTTTATTCAAGCATCTCAAAAAAAATCTCAACTTGTAGTATTCGGGCAGCATTTGATTTGTTAAACATCAAGTGTTCAAAATCTTTTACTTTATTATTCAGGTTTACTGTTTTTAATACTGAAGTAGTAGTAGCTTTTAATTCAGCTAGATTATGAATGTCTGATTTTTCACCCAAAAAATTGTAATCTGGTTTTGTTTGCGCTAAAAGAAAAAGGGCATCGTAAAAATCCCTGCCTTTTTGTCGCGAAAGCATAGCCGAAAGTTTCATAGCACATAATACCTCATTCGTAGGTACTGGAAATGAAAAGAAAAACCCGCATCCTTTGATGGTTGTCATTACCCTGCTATAAACAATCTGTTGATCCTGACTTTCAACTTTTATCAGAAATCGCTCTTCTTTATGTCCGGTAAGGTTGAGGTCAAAAAGTAATTCAGGGAAATGGATATTTCGCCTAAAAGCTTTTAATTTGTCATTTTCTTTATCTCGCACCTCTACTCGTAAGCCATTACGTTGTAAAAATTGTAAAATTGAATCAGTCATTTTAACAAATTCGTCCTTTGTCAGGTTTTTACAATCAAAGTCCAAGTCCTCCGAGAATCGGTCTATGCCCTTTACCAGGCGAAGATTAGTGCCACCTATAAAAGTAATTTTTTGGATATAATGTGTAGTTGATAAAAAATCAAGAATCATTAATTGAAGATATTCTTTCAAAATATGTTTCTGAAATGCAGCATTTTCTCTTATTTCAAGAGGAAAATAGTTTCGAATCAAATCTAATTGTATCATGACGAATAAATGTTTGTAACTAATTTTACTTTTCTCTCAAGTGTTTTGTTATTAAACCTTTTTGTATAATCCTGCAATAATTCCCAGTTAAATTCATCTTGCATATAATCTTCATCCAATCGCAATTCTTCTATTTCTGTAGCAGTATTGTAAAATGGATAGAGATATAATAAGTCAAGCAGCGCCTTTTCAGGTTTAGCAAGTTGCATTGTACGGCCATCAGCAAGTGTTTTAAGGTCATATCCGAACATTAAATCTTCTCGTACGCTTTTGTAAGAATATGCACCAAATGCATTATTGAAATTAGCTGTTTTGAGTGATGTAACACTTGTAATTTGCACCACTGCCTCTGGTATTATACCATAAAATGCCAACGCAGTATGTAAACTGATATACGATGGTCGATAAATGCGATTGGCAAAATATAGACTGAAATCAGGTTTTGCAAGATACTCTGGAAAACTATAATATCCTTGTCGTAAGCGTATTAGCAGTTCGCGGCGAATCCAATGCGAAAAATTATTTCTATCAAAATCCGGCTGCCAGGCATAAACCTGATTGGTGCTGAAACAAGCCAGATCAAACATCTTTTTCTTAAAATCTAAATAGTTCATACACTATATTATTTCTATTACGCAGCAAATATACTGCATTTTAGAAACAAAACAAAATACAACAGCAATTATTACTAAAATTATCACCGATAACCGTTTGTAAAGCAACACCTCAAAATTATTGCCCATTTACATACACCTGATTGCAAGTTAATACAAATATATTCCTTCCAATTTTTATCGATTTATCTGCCGAGAATTATACTTTTTACAACCCCATTCGGGGTTGTATTTTGTGTTTGGAGTATTTCAACATCTTGGCTCTGCGGGTTTGTACTGCATAGTAGTTTTGCGCAAATGCAATTTCTACTTTACTACTGTCGCCATTTTGGGCTACTAAATAACAAGCATAGCGAGTTAAAGCAATGTCTTCTACCTGTCTTTCTGTATTTGAGCCTATTTCGACCTTAGTATTGGTATATTTATACGCATTTACACAGCAGTAAACAACGAGGCATTATCAACTTGAGCTAATATAAGTGCATAGTGAACGTCATGTTTGCTGTGTATTTTTTCTTAATAAGTTGTTTTTGTCCAAATAGTTTAGCTATTGGGGGTAGCTCTGGTGTAAATAAGAATAAAAAAGTCAGCACAAAACTAATTAAAGCTTTGTGCTGCCGAAATACGGCGCCACGCCGCTTCTATCGCTCGCGCATCGCATCATGACGGGCATCGCATTTTCTGTATCCAATTAATGTTTTAGCAGATGCTCCTTTCTTTGTAAACTTACATAAAATTTGCTATTGCAAATGGCCAAATAGTACCCCATAAAACTGAGTTTGCGAATCCGATATCAATTAAACCATAAATTGCAATTTCGCCCGGAAGAAAAATAACAGCTACCAAATAATCCATGCTTGTTGAAAATTCGGGATCTGTGTATATAAATGGATTATCCTGATGAAAGTGGAAGTCTTCACGTCCTCTGACAAAAAGTTTATCATCAAGAAAAATTGAATTCGTTCTGTAATAACGATAAAATTCAATGTGACTATTGAAAAACAATGTGAGTTTTTCCAATTCATTCAAGAGGTATTTTTGTTGAATTTCGAAACTGCCCATTGGTCTTTTGCCTTCAATATTATTTATTTTGACATGGTAAATGAGTTGACTAAATATTCTGGGTTTAATATCTTTGAAAAACAAAATCTCTTCTTCTTCATTGTTGAATGTGTAATTCAATATAAAGTTTCTGAGTTTACTCAAAGAACTATTTAAACATACGATTGATTTATGAGCTTTATTGACAAGGTTTGTTTCTTCTAAGTCAATGACTTGCAATTGATTGTTGAGGTTTTTGTTGAGCTTGGTGATAAATGGTTGCATTTGGGTTTTGAATATGTATATGGTTATATTTGATTATAGAAAAAGAAAGAATATTTGATTTAACAAACATTCTTTCTAACCTTAAAAAACACTAATTATCAGAGAGAACTTAAAATTATTTATTACCAATAATACTTTTTCATTATTTCCTGCATTTCGGGCATTTTTTCATCCTCTGTATCGCCACAAGCTTGTTTTTGATTGAGCAATTCTTTTTTAAGTTTGGCAATTGTAGCTTTGTAGGCTGGATTGGCATATTCATTTTTCATTTCTAAAGGGTCGGTGCGTAAGTCAAATAATTCCCACTCAGGAATGTATGGTGTTGAATAATTCGACGAGCCGGTTTTGCCAAGAGGATGACCATAATAAAAAATCAGTTTGTAATCTTTGGTACGAATACCATAATGAGCCACTGTTTTGTGGTATATTTCGTTATTCATCCAGTAACGATAATAAAACGACTTGCGCCAACTTGCGGGTGTTTTTCCTTTGGCATTACTAAAAAAACTTTTACCTTGCATTACTGTTGGGACTTTTATACCGGCCATTTCCAAAAAAGTTGGTGCAAAATCGGCATTTGTAATAATATCTTTATTTACCTGCCCGGGCTTAATAGCTTTTGGATAACGAATTACAAAAGGCATATTGATACTCTCTTCGTACATCATCCGTTTGTCGAACCAGCCATGCTCCCCAAGAAAAAATCCCTGATCGGAAGTATAAACTACTATCGTATTCTCAGTCAGACCATTTTTATCCAAATAATCGAGCAATCGACCCACATTTTCGTCAACTCCTGCCATACAACGTAAATAGTCCTTCATATAAATCTGATATGCCCACCTGCGATGCTCATCGACACTTAAATTTTGGGGAATCTCCGTTTTCAGGTCTGTTTTATCCATTTTTTCCATGGTCATGTGTAGCCGATTATTGTATTCGCCCTTACCGTCATAATTCTCTAATAAACTGGTAGGTTCGGGCAGATTGACACCACTAAACATATCTTTATACTTCGGGTCAGGTTCGCAGGGGCGATGAGGCGCTTTAAAATGACAAAGCATCATAAAGGGCTTGGATTTATCCCTGCTATCGAGCCATTCGAGCGATTTATCGCCTATGAGCGAAGTAATATGTCTGCCTTTAAATTCTGTCCCTTTGGATTTTTCAAAATTCGGACCATCCAATTGTCCTTTGATATTGAACAGCGGGTCGAAATACCGCCCCTGTCCTTTCATGGCAAAATAATAATCGAAACCCTGCGGTTCTGTTACCAAATGCCACTTACCAATTAGCGCTGTGCTATAGCCTTCATTTTTAAATAATTGTGGCATCGCCATAGCCTTTGGATCCATTGCATCGTCGAGCGTATAAACACCATTTTTATGGCTATACTGACCAGTAAGTATGGTTGCGCGACTCGGAACGCTGATTGAATTCAGCGCATAGCAATTGTTAAATCGGACTCCTTCACGAGCAATGCGGTCGATATTTTTGGTTTGAAAAACATCGGTAAAACGGCTTCCGTAACAGCTTACTGCATTGTTAGCCGCATCGTCGGACATGATAAATATTATGTTCGGACGTTCTTGTTTTTTGGCTGCAAAACCAGACAAAACTGATAATGCAAGCATGCTAGTAGTTGCTGCAATAACTTTATTAATCATATATATTTAATTTTCGTTCCAGTCAAATTTGTAGTTACCCGGACCAAGTTCTAAAGTTTTGTTGGTAATTACCGTGGCTTTACAATTCTGTGGAATGCTAACCTTTAATGTAATTCTATTGCCTTTGCGTTCCCATGCCGAAGTGATTTTTCCATTAACCGACAAGTATTCGCCTTTGACGCTATTCAACTCTTTGGTATAAAATGGATTAATGATTATGTTTTGAAATCCGACCGCATTTTCGGGTTGACGAATTCCGGCTAAATAGTTCGTCATCCAAGCTGAAATATCTCCCAGAAATACGTGATTTAGCGAAGCTTTATCGTATTCTTCTTTTTGAAACCATTCGGGCAAAGTTGTAAGGCCTGCTTTTATCCAACTTGTCCACGAAGGTGGTGCGTCGTTAATCAACATTTTTACTACAGTTTCCTGAAATCCATATTGAGCCAGCACGCGAGGAACATATCGGCTACCCAGCATACCAAAATCGACTGAATAATTGTTTTTCACAACAACATCATTGAGTTGTGCAGCAAGCTTTTGACGGTTTCTTTCGGGCACTAAGCCGATAAACAAAGGATATGCAAACGAAGTTTGAGACCCATTGGCATAAACGCCTGTTTGCTCATTGAAGTATTTTAAGTTAATAATATCCTTCAGTGCTGCCGCTTTGTTTTTATATAGCGTATTGTTTTTATTAATTAATACCGAAAACTCCGACATTAATTTATTCATATAAAAATAAGAGCACATACTGGTAAAATCAGTTGGTGTTTTGGTGTTTGCCGGTACCCAATCACCAATTCCAAATGTTATCATTCCATCTTTCTCGCGCGAGCTCAGGTAATTAAGGTATTTCACCATTGTAGGATAGAGTTGCTCAATAGCCCTG
Organism: uncultured Paludibacter sp.; assembly: GCA_964466415.1. Taxonomy (GTDB): domain Bacteria; phylum Bacteroidota; class Bacteroidia; order Bacteroidales; family Paludibacteraceae; genus Paludibacter. The sequence continues at coordinate 10,570 of CAYXQZ010000064.1, read as the reverse complement.
GTTTGTCCGTAATACCGATAAAGTGCTTCGGGTATAGCAAACATTGCCACATCCCAGGTAGGACCCACCCAGTCGATATAACCCCAATTGGCACTTGGAACAATACCTGCAATACGCCCTTCAGTATTTTGGTTGTCGATAAAATCACGCATCCATTTTTCGTACACCTGCAATCCATCATAGTTTAACAGGGCCAAATCAATTGAGATATATGCATCAGCCGTCCAACCATTTTTCTCGCGTTGCGGACAATCGGTAGGAATGCTGTGAAGGTTACTCAAATAGGAGCGCATGGTGGCTGCATACAGCTTATTGAATGTAGGATTGGAACATTCAAAATTCCCGATTTTCGGCAAGTTGGTATGGACAAATATCCCTTGAATATTCTTTTTTGTAATGACAACCGGTTCGGAACTCTCAATCTCGACATACTGAAAACCATGATATGTAAAGTCGGGAATAAAAACTTCCTGTTTTTTATCACCTCTAAAATAATAGGTATCCATTTGAAACACCTCCGACGAATCGATTACGGGTTTTGGTCCTAATCGTTTAACCAAAGGCCCTTCCTTTTGAAAGTACTTATTAATAAAATCCTGAGTTAGCCGACCCGAGCTGGCAAGTTGTTCGCCATATTTCAGCGTGATTTTTGTTCCTTTAGGAGCTTTAAGTTCCAAACGGCAATAACCTGCTGAATTTTTACCAAAATCAACTACATATATTTTGGGACCATAAGATTTTATTGAAACAGGGCTTAATGTTTCAGTTTCGGCTATTGCCGGCATAATCTGCGATTCGATAATGGGTGCCGGCGAAGTTGTGAGTTTTGCATTTTTCCATTCTGCGTCATTAAAACCAGCTAGTTGCCATCCTTTTTGTTCCAATCGGGCATCGTACACATCGCCGCTGTAAAGATTGTTGAAAAGATAGGCACCAGTTGAAGATCGCCACGAATAGTCAGTCGCAATGGTAGTATGTGTACCATCGGAGTATTCAATTTCAAGTTCGCACAACAATTTTGGCCGGTCGCGCCAGGCAGCCTGGTCGAAATTCCACACTGCAAGCGACTGGATGTTGAACCAACCATTGCCCAACACGGCTGCCAAACTGTTTTTACCCGCAGCAACTAAATTTGTAACATCGTGAACACTATACAAAATTCGTTTGTCGAATTGCGTATATCCAGGATTCAGCACATAATTTCCTACCCTTTTCCCATTAATATACAGTTTATAATAGCCCGCTGCCGAAACATACAAGCTTGCTTTGACAGGTTTCTTGTAGGTATTGAATGTTTTTCGGAACAAAGGCGAGGGTTTGTACTCTTTATCAAAGGCATCTGTAATCCATTTTGCTTTCCAATTGGCTTTAATTCCAGTTTCGAACCAAGAAACAGGTGATACTGTTTGTTTTGACTTATCGGAATTCCACGCCTTAACGCGCCAAAAATAACGGGTTTTATTCTGTAGTTTTGGAAATTTAATTTCCGCATTACTTACTGCTGACTGAATCACCGCTGTTTGAAACACATCGGCTGTTCCTGCCTCTAGATTCGATTGCTGTGTTGCCACTTCAATTTGATAATAGGCTTGACTAAAAGGCTCTTCCCCTGTGTAGAGCCATGAAAATCTTGGACTTTCGGCATCGACACCCAAGGTTTGAGTCTGAAACTCACATTTCAAATCTACAATTCGAAGGTTAGCAGAAAGTCCGTTAATCACAAAAAACACATTCAATACCAATAATAAAAACTTACAATTCTTCATTTTAGAATAATTAATTCGCTGGCGTTAAGTTAAACGAACGAACAGCCCTTACTCTGAAATAATTTGTTTTTAAAAACGCTGTTGGTTTTTGATTTGCATTTTGGAACGAATGTGCCCAAATGCGAGAAAAGGTAACTGCACTCGAGCTCATATAACCTGCAATTGGAATTTTACCCGGTGCACTCTGAGTTGTTGATGCTTGAATATTGAATTTCTCACCAGTTCTTCCTGCTACTAATGCAGCAACATCAACACCGGTTCTGGCTTTGAATAATTCGGTTAGCTCGCCAATAGAAGGCAAATACCAATCAGTGTAACTTAAGGTATTCATTTGAGTGGTCAGCGTGTCGGTATAAATAGCTGCTTTTGCAAATTCTTTTTGCACTTCCAGTATACTTTGTGTATTGGCTGCACCTGTACCAATTGCTTTCTCGAGCGATGTAGCAGGTAAAGTTACACCGCTTGATGTTGTATGAATACCAAAAATAATTTTTGCTAATTCCGTATCTGTATTGTTAATTGATGGAATTGCATCTTTTACATGACATACCATGCCTTTCACCGGATTTTCTACATCTAGCCAAAACACAATTCCACCCTCTGCATATTCAAACTGACGAGGAGCTGTAATTACCTGCACATCACCTAATATTTCATCTGGTTGTGTACCTCGCCGATGTTTCAGTGTATAAGTTCCTGCGGCAGTAATCGCAGCAGAAGTTGTTGCTAAAATTGAAGTAGAGCTAACTGTTGTGGAAGTAAGAACAGTTGTTCCCATTACAATTTTATCCCCAGCAATAAAACCTGTTCCCTTAATCAAAAAACTAAGTGCTTTACCCTCTACACCCGTAGGAAGGTATTTAGGTAAAACCACATTGGAGATTTTTGAGTTTTGCTTAGAGACATCGGTAGTAATAAAACCAAGACTTAAAAGCGGACTACCAACACGCGCAAGCAATACCTGCATGGTTTTTCCAGCGTAGCTTGCAGGCAAAATGAATTTCAAATCGGGCAATACTGTTTCGTCAATAGTTATTGTCTCTTTTACTCCGTTTACATTTAAAACCACTTTATCGCCAACCGCAAATCCTGTTCCTGTAATAGTTACTGGCGAGCCTGCCACAACTGCATTACTCGGCAAAACGATATTTGCAACATTAGAAATGGCTGTATTAAATTTAATGCCGGAAATAGTAATATATGATGGTTTGTATCCAGTAGCTGTTGAATATACGGGCATATTCGAAAAACGCATACTTGGTGATCCTGCTGTAACACCTGCGGGTACAATAAAGCGTGCTTCTGTTTCAGTTACTTTATAAGGCGCTGCTCTTAAATCTGGTTTCGAAGGATTAAAAAATAACGAGTCGTTCATTGAAAAACCAATTCCTTTCAGCACTATTTCATCACCCACGCCAAAACAGTTTGCACCCACGGTATCAGGCATGCAATTACTAACGATTATCTCATCGCCAGGAATAGGGGTTCGGTCAAACGATTCGTTTGCAAATACCGACATAGCAGCCAATGTACGTTTTATAATATATGTTTTATCACCACGCTTTACAATCAGATTGTATTTGCCCTCGGTTATAGCGCCTACAGTGGGCACTTTAAATGAAGCTGTCCATCCATTAATAGATCTTGTCGGCACTTGAACTTTTACATCCGATGCACCCGAAGCATCAGCAACCGGACGAAGATATAGGGATGCAGAATCGGAACTTACTATAAAACTTCCCGAAATTTTAACTGTTGTTCCCATAAATACAGCCCTTGGTAGCGTATAAGCATTAGGGTCAGGTATTTCGTTGGTCATCGGGTCGAGCGCATTCATTTCGCAACCTACAAAAGCAAGTGCTACTAATAAAACAGTTGCTGCTTGTTTTAATTTATTTATCATGATTTTTTTCATTTTGTAAAATTTTAGAAATTACATTAATAACCATAGTTTTGAAACATATCTGTTTTATTCAACGAAACATCAATCTGCGATTGCGGTATCGGATACAAATAATGTTTTGTATCGGTAATTATGGGGTGTGTTGTCATATTTTGAGCTGGCGCAGGTACGGCTAAATTGTATTTTTCCAATAATTTCCCGGTTCGTGCTAAATCGAACCATCGTAAATTTTCAAAACAAAGTTCAAGTTTCCGTTCGTTTAATATGTTTTCGGCAGTCAATGTTGTTTTGTCGTACAAAGGCAACTCAGTGTAAGCCAAAGGATTGATGTCGTCGCGTGAACGGCTTCTAATCATATTCATACAATCGGCAGTCAAATCGGTAGCCACGCCATCGTTGGCTTTCATGGATGCTTCGGCTAACATTAACAACACATCTGCATATCTGATAACTGTAAAATTCAAGGGTAAACTGTTTACATCTGTTAGTGCTGTCAATTCATCCATCGGTTTATCCAGATAGAATCTGAATTTAGTAACGCAAGTATAAAACCAGGTGTCCGACAACCATGTATTTTCCTGAATTGCAACCGACTTTCCAGTTTTTTCGGTAGGTGTAAACACTTTAGTGCCTACATTGTAAATTGCTCTCCAATATTGCGGTGCTGGTACATTCTGTGCATCTGTAACCATTCGGCCACCCGACAGAATCCATGGTTTACGTTTATCCGACTCTTCATAACCTCCCACATAAACTACCTGATTATTAATATTTTGATCTCCTCTCAACATCAAAGCAGGTGCAAACATAATATTCTTTCTCCAAATAGTATTATAAACTACACCAAAATTGTTACCTACTGCAATACCGTAATTATAAAGAAAACCAAATCCCCTGTTAGGATTGGCACTTGCTTTTCCATCGTTGGCCTGAAGTTCCCACATGTTTTCAGCAATTTTATTTTTATATTCGGCCACAAAAAGTTTGCGATAATCAGGCTCAAGGCTTATTCCTGAATTGGTTTTTATGTCGGTTAATACAATTTCTGCTTTTTGGTAAAGCTCTTTGGATGTTTCAGGGATTTTTGAATATCCCCAATCAGAACGATCGATTTTTGAAAGCAAATCGTCCACAATTCCTGTTTCTTTAGTTGATGCCATTGTAATATAAACTTTCCCAAGCATGGATTTTGCTACCCAATGTGACAATCTGATAGGATCCTTTGCATCCCTGGCATTTGGTAAAACCCCCGTAACAGTAGCAGCATCTAAATCGGAAATGATTTGTGCATAAATATCTTTCACAGGTGTACGTCCAATTTTCCAATCAATTTCAGTCATCATCTCTTTTGTTACCAATGGCACAGGTCCAAAAGTTTGCACCAATCTGAAATACGACCAAGCACGAAGCACTTTCGCCTCGGCAACCATACGCTGAATGGCTGCATTTGGTGTAGGGAAATTTAATGCAACTCTGTCAATCAACACATTACAGCTACTGATAAGTTTGTAATGCATGGCGTACCAATCGGGCAATACATAAAGATCGTTCGAAGTAAGTGAATATCTGTAGATTGCAGCAAGTGCAGCCTGATTTCCATTTGCTAACGATTCATCTGTACCTAACTCACCAATAAGTGGGGTGTTGGGATGAATATACAAATCGCTGTATAACTGGTATAAACCTAATACACCTGAGTAAGTCCCAGCTTCGTCCTGATACGAAGTAGATGATGATCGAAAATCTACTGGTTTTTCTGTCAGAAAGTCATTACACCCTAGCATTGTAAATGAGAGCATTACGATTAAAAAGCAACTATATTTAAGTTTTTTCATAATGTACAAATTATTATTTATTTATTAAAAAGTAAGATTAACTCCGGCAGAAACAATGCGTGACTTTGGATAAGACTGATTATCTAAACCAGGCATGAGGTACGATGCTTGACCACGCGAAGAATTAACCTCGGGGTCGTAACCGGTATAGTTTGTAAACACGAAAAGATTTGTACCTGTTAAAAAGAATTTGAGGTTTGAAATTTTCATTTTCGAAATCAGTTTTTTATTCAAACTATACGATAGTGTGACATCGGCTACACGTAAGAATGACGCATCTTCGATATACCAATCCAATGGAATTTCTTCGGTATTATTAATGCGTTGTGCCATGAAAGTCGGGTAACGATTCGAAGCAACACCTTCGACAAAGACCTCTCCTTTTTGACCAGTTACAACATCGTACTGATAAAGTGTGGGACGGAACGATTGAAGAATATCTTTGCTATATGACCAACCAGACCCTGAAGGAGATATTGCATGTATACCCCAGGCTGTAGCGTTAAACACATCCTGTCCCACTGAATATTGCAATGTAATATTTAAACCTACACCTTTGTAAGTGAATGAGTTGGATAATCCGCCTGTAAAGTTAGGAAATCCGTTACCAAGTATCTGGCGGTCGTCCGAAGTTATTTTACCATCGGGTACTCCTGCCGGACCACTAATATCTTGGTATTTAATATAGCCTGGATGACAAGGAATGCCTGTTGCCAGAGTTCCATTGGCTTGAGCTGCTTCTATTTCGGCATACGATTGCCACAACCCATCAGTTTTGTAACCGTACCAATTACCCAGCGGGTCACCAACTCTGAGGATACCCTGTACGGCTTCGGCTTTACTCCATCCTGTACCAATAAGTTTGAAATCCTGTTGACCAAGACTGAGAATTTTGCTTACATTTTTGCTGATATTGAAGTTTATATCCCAATTGAGTTTATTGCGTTTTTTCAACGGACTTGCACTTATACTAAGTTCAATTCCGCGGTTTTGAACTTCTCCAACATTGGTCATTTGTGTACGAAATCCCGTATAAAACGGCAATGGATCTTCGTAAAGCAAGTCTGATGTTTTTTTATCGTACACATCAAATGTCAGACTGACACGTTCGTTAAATAAACCCAAATCAAATCCAAAATCAACTTCCCGAGTAGTTTCCCACTTCAAATTATCATTGCCCAACCTATTAAATACCAGCGTACTATTATTTGTTAAGCCATCGGTCGACATACGCGACAACGAAGCTGTTGATAAAGATTGATAGGGCGAAATTGCCTGTTTACCACTAACCCCATAACTGGCACGCAGTTTTAGGTTTGAAATTTCACGAACAGCTTTCAGAAATTTCTCTTCGTTAATACGCCATGCAGCACCTACTGAAGGGAAATAACCCCATTTATTATTTTTAGCAAAAACCGATGACGCATCCGCACGCATCGAAGCTTTCAGAATATACTTATCGGCATAGGTATAATTTGCTCTACCAAACCATGAAACGTTATTAACTCCAACATAGCTTAAACCTGGCGTAGAGGGTGACAAACCTTCGGACATTCCCCAAACACCTAAATCCTGAAGTGTAAAATTAGAATTTTCGGAAATTGATGATTTAGTAGTTCGGGTTGAGATTGAGTTTCCCAACATAAAACCGACATTGTTCCTTTTAATTTTTGTGTTGTATTGAAGAGTATTTTCACTCCTGAGTTCTGTTATTCCTGTATTGGAAAGTGTAGCAATACCTTTACTGTTTTGTCCATTGCCTTGACCTACACTTGATGGATAGAATTTCTCGTTTGTAAACTGACGTGTTACGTACGAACCGGATAGGTTCAGAGTCAGACCTTTTACAATTTGCCAATCAAAATTTCCGTTATTCGTATAAACCAGTTGTTTATTTGTATTTGTAATTACTTTCGTATAAAATAGTGGATTTTGTATTGTGGTAGGCTCCTGGTCATCGTAAGGTAACCTTCGCGACGGTTCATCTTTGTTCAAAAACGGAGGTAAATTTAGGATGCTACTGATTTTGGCAGGATCAGTAATTGCATATTGCAGTGACGAAGTAAATCCAAAATTCATTTTACTGTTTATCGCCTGCCTCATATTTAACCTTACATTGTAATCTTCATATCCTGAAGCAATTTGAATACCATCTTGTTTTTTGCGTCCCAACATAAGCGAATAAGTTGATTTGTCGCCTCCGCCACTTATAGTAAGTCTATAATCCTGAGTTGGAGCACTACGATAAATTTCCTTTTGCCAATCGGTATTCCCTGTTACTTCATCCTGATGATAATAATAGGTGTTAAAATAGGCTGGGCGAGCAATTGTCCAAAATCGACCTTCATCATCAGCGAGCAGCATGGGACCCGTTTCGGAATCGCCCCAGGGCTGCCCCGAAACATTGAGATCGTAATTAGCTCCTGCTGAATTTACATACGTAAGGTATTTAAAATCGCCAAATTGTTCGGCGTTCATCATGGGTAAAAATTTAGTAAGTTGTTGCGAACCAATCATGCCATAAAAGTCAACTTTGGCTTTTGTGTTTTTTGTACCCTGAGTTGTTGTTATCAGAATGACGCCATTTGCACCGCGCGATCCATAAATGGCTGTTGAAGATGCATCCTTCAAAATATCTATAGTAGCAATTTGTGAAGGAATAACATCGTTAGCCTCCGAAATAACGCCGTCAATAATATACAAGGGTTCGCTATCGCCGCTCAAAGAGGTGTTGCCGCGAATAGAAATTGAATTGGTTGAGCCGGGCTGCCCATCCATGGCAGCAACTACCACACCCGAAACCTTACCTTTTAATGCATCGCCAATATTCTGTACAACACGCTCTTTAGTAACATCGGCACCTACCGAACTTACAGCACCCGAAACGTCAATTTTTCGCTGTGTACCGTATCCAACTACAACCACCTCATCTATAAGTTTTGAAGATTCGGTCATTTTCAGAACTTTTCCGTTTGCTGCCGACACACTCATTTCGAGACTATTGTAACCAATATAAGTAAAAACCAATGATTTACCATCCGGCACCTTTATGCTAAAATCTCCATTAAAGTCGGTTACAGTACCTGTACTTGTGCCTTTTACAACCACACTCACACCAATTAAGGCTTCGTTCGATTCATCCACAATTTTTGCTTTTACATTTAGCTGGTTTTGCGCCCAACAGTTACTTGAAAAAATTTGAATGAAACTCATTAAAAACAAAAAAGATAATTTTGATAAATACCTTCTTTTGTTGAAAAATTTGTTTGTCATAGAATTATTATTTAAAGTTGTTTTTAAAGTTGAGACAAAAATACTGACATTCTAACGTGATTAGGGTATGACAACCATACAAAAAAGTATGTTTTCTGTGAATTATCATTTAATACTGAGAACGATAATGGTGCTCTCAGGTGTCGTCATTTCAAAATTGATTGTATACGATGTGGAATCTTGCGAAACGATTCCTTTTACAGATTTTAAAGTGAGTGAATTTTGCCACATATATGTGTATTCATCCCAATTTTGCGACAATATGTCCGTAGCTTTTTGCATGTTCGAAGTCATGTTTCTAAAATTTGTTGTATATTCAGGTTTTTCTGCAAACAAGGGATTCAGAATACCAGCACTTTCAATAGCTGCACGCAAATTGTAACTGATAGAATTAGAGTTAGTAAGCGAAGCCCTGCTACTCTTTTTTATTGCAAAAGGAATAATACTTTTAGGGATATTAATCGAAACTTTATGCACATCGTGTTTGGTTCTATCCGGGTTGAAGGCTGAGACTAATAAGTACGCTTTGTTGTTAAATACACTTAGCAGTGCAGTGTGAGTAGTTTTATCTGTATTTGTTTTATTTGTACCAGGTATGATTTGATACGCCTTGCCTCCAGCCATATATTCCAACACGCTATAGCCCCAAAGTTGACTGCTTGGGATTTGAATTGCTTTTTGCTTAGGGACATTTACCTTATCAAGCATATTCCAGAGATAAACTTGCGACACACCACTGGCATATAAATTTATTAGCATGCTGATATTCATTGCATTCCCAAAAGCATCAGGATTGTCTGTTTTAGGTTTTGCACTCCAATCACCGATAGCACCATATTCCTGAATTTCGCGTGAAAATTTTTTATATCCGGGTATACTATCCCTGATATAATCCCAATAGTCTTTAGCTCCTGAAACAATTTGGTTCAAATTATTTTTTTCGAAATAATACCTCGAAATGGCTGCATAAGGTATGGCTTTATTGGATTTACCCGATTGACGGTTGATGCCATTGGCTGCATGGTCAAAAAGATGAAAAGTGTTGATATTATGTATTTTCCGTACATTATTAACACTTACTGAAGATACATTATAGAGTCCTAATGGTGCATTAGGCAACACATCGGCAATTGCTGCGGCAGCATAATCGTAATGTGTAATAAACTGATCTTCGGTTCCTGCAAATCGCTCATGTCCATTCATTTCGGTGCCTATTCTGAACCTTAATTTATTGGCCTTTTCGTCGCCAAGTATTTCTTTAAGTGCAATGCAAAGCTCTTTAATTGTAGCATACCACTCAAGAGGATTATCTGGTGGCGCTACTTGTCCAAAAGAGCCAATAATTGGCGATTTTGTTAAACACCAGGGCACATTATCGAGGACAATCGTTAAATCGGCATAACCATTATCTGTATATGGTTTCAGGCGATTCTTGATTAATTCTTTTCGAAAAGCCAATGAACCATCCTTTTTTCTATACACAAAATCATATTTCGACAGTTGGTTTATTGAAACTGTATCACTAGCACTCATCTCCGATTTTTTCATTGTCCCATCATTGTTTACTCCGCTATTTTTGGACAATATTAGTCCAGGATATGAATCGGTTCCACCCAAAATACGCACAACAGTAAGCCTGTCGGCAAAAAGAACTTCCTTGGGAAAAGGACGTTTTTTGTACGCAAAATCATTTCCAAAAAAATAGTCAGGAACTTCATCGAGCCAAATTCCATCCTGAAGAAATGGCCCCAAAACAGGATGATTTCGCCAAAAAGGTTTTAATTCGCCTAAGG
>CAYXQZ010000063.1:0-15971 GCA_964466415.1 uncultured Paludibacter sp. | reverse complement strand
CCAAAAATAATAAGTGCCGACATGGGCGTTGTAATTAGGAATGGAGCTAAAAGCAATGATACACCCATGATTCCCGCAGAAATACTAACTGCAATCAGCCTAGCTTTATGGACTGGAACACCTTGTTTAATAATAAATTGAGTAAAATAGCCACCAACTATATTACCAACATCGGCAATTAAAAACGGTAACATTGCAAACCAACCAATTTGTTTCATGTTCCAATGATGCACATCCACTAAATACCGACCAATCCAAAAAGTCACAAAATACCAAACCGGATCGATGAATACTTTAGACAAGGTAAACATGGATACAAACCGTGTTTTGAATAGTTTCATGGGCGGAATAATTCTGTCTTTACTTTCTTTTATCGATTTTTCGGGTGTATAATATGTAAACCAGAAAGCAATAAGCCACAAATATCCGGCAGCCGCCAGAACAATAAATGTAGTTTGCCAACTAAAGTGCAAGCTCAGATAAGCCACTAAAGGTGCAACAATAACAGCCCCAAGTGCAGAGCCACTATTGAAAATACCCGAAGCAAAAGAACGTTCGTGAGGTGGAAACCATTCCCTGATCATTTTTATACCAGCTGGCCAGTTTCCTGCTTCGCCAATGCCTAAGAAAAAGCGGACAACCCCAAACTGAAATGGAGTTATAACAAATGCATGAAAAAGTCCTGCCGTTGTCCAGAATGCCATACATAACGAATAACCTAGCCTTGTTCCCAGTTTATCAATCACATAACCCGAAAATGCATTTGAAATGAGGTATGCAACAAAAAAAGCTGTACCAATATATCCAAAAGCTTCATCCGAAATAATTCCACGCAACTCACCATCGGCCGCAATATAATTAAAGGATAACCTGTGTACATAATTCAATACCGTTGCCAGAAAGCCGAAAATTACTATCAGCCATCGCATCCTTAATGGTTTATCCAAGTTGCTCATTTATAGTGTGTTTATTCATTTTTATAATACTACTAACTTCTGATATCATTTGACTTTGGTTCAGTCACTATGACATTGATTTACAATGAACTGAAATTGCGATTATATCTGTATCAGTAGTATTATTTATAAGAAGGAAATGTGTGTTTCTTAATTCTGTTTTATATGGATTTAAACATAGTAATGGCTGTTCGAAGAAGTTCTCTTCAAAAAACACAAAAGAAATTTTAAAAAAGATTTGTTATATAATGACAGACGGAAAATATAATCTCCCGCCTGTCATAAGGAAAGTTTATTTAAGTTGGTATTTTTTCATGTTAATGGTCAAACTGTTAGCATCAACAGCAGCAACCCAAACTAATGCAATCCATTTACCATCAGCAGATTTAACCAATGATCGACTATTCGCAAGCAAATTAATTGCCATCATATTTTTGGTTACAATTTGTGCTTGTTGAAAATCGACATCCGATACCATATTCAAGCGGCCACTACCCATAAGTTGAAAATCTTCCCAGTTTTTTATTTCAATTTCGGAAGCATTTTTATCAGTCCAACTCGACCCCAATATACCTGCAGGCATGTATTGATTTGCTGGTGCTACTATAGCACTGTTCAGCTTCCAACTTGCAGCAGGACCAACAGGATCAACTACATACACAAAATCAATGGACTTTTGCAAATTCCCCGCTTCTACTTCAGTTCTGCTATATGCTTTCCCCTCTGCAATTGAGAAAAACGCCTTCCCTGACCCATCTACTTTAGCTGTTTCAATTACCACTGCTTTAGACATAATAATATTGCTAATAGTGTAGTCAACAGTTTGAGAAACTGATTTTGAAGCTGTAGAAACTTTAAAAGTCAATGAGATTTTTTTACCAAGTGCCGTGGCAGGTATTACGTAAGTATAACGTGCTGTAGCCGCTATTGTGTCCACATAATTTCCTGAAGTGATGTTTCCTGAATTCAAAGTATCTTTAAAAACATTGTAAACATCATCCATGCCAGTATTCCAATTGAAAAATCGGCCTTTCAAGTCAAGTTTTGTACCTACCGCACCAGCTATTGAAGCAGTAACTTCAAGTTGTTTTAACTTTCCTTCAGTAGCTGAACCAGCTGCAAATGAAAATTCTATTTTTTCACCAATAATAAATGGCGGATAAGATGTTTTTCTTAATTCTACATTCAAACCAGTTGGCGTCATATCTTGTCCGTAGTTCAATAAATCACTATCCTTTTCGCATGAGCTGAAAATAAATAGGATTAAAATGAACGGAGCAATCAATTTCAATATATATTTCATGTTATATTTGTATTTAAATTGTGATTATTAATTCTGCATGCTGACATTTATAGTCCAAACTTTTTTCACAGTTCTACTTCCCGATGTAATAGTATATTGAACCGGGTTTGTAAAATCAGTCCAAACACCCATTTTCGGTGTACACATTGCATCAAGGGTTATATTTGCCCATGGTTTGAGACGTGTAATGTCATTACCACCTTTAATTACTGCAGTTACAGTAAGTGCAGTAGTATCAATGACTGCAGCAGATGCCAAAACTGATAGATTTTGTTGGTCGAACAACTGAAACGACTCTATTTTTGCCACTTGATTTGCTGTAATTAAATCCACATCTTTATTACATGCGCTAAACATGAAGATTGCCAATACAACAACAACTAAGCTACTTATTAATTTTTTCATATCTTTAATTCATTTATTTTTTATTAGATAATAGTTGTTACCATTCTGGATTTTGAGGCAAAAGATTTGGATTACGCACAATTTCAGCAAGTGGTATATTTTGAATATAATACCGTTGGAATTCTCTAGCTGTTGCGTTTTCAAATCTACGAGCATAAATATTTGTTTTATCAGTATTGTCAAAAGCTTTGAAAACAAATCCTTTATTTCCTCCAAAAATTTCTTCTACCAATCCCCAGCGACGAATATCAGAATAACGACATCCACTTTCCAGAATTAATTCAGCCTTACGCTCCTGAACAATAGCTTTATGCACATCTTCTTTTGATGCATATTTTACTTTATCAAGTGCGGGTAATCCGCCTCTGGTTCTAAGTTTGTCTATTTGTGTATACACTTCGGTACTCGGGCCATAAGCTTTGTTCATTGCTTCGGCATACATGAGCATTACATCGGCATAGCGCATAAGTGGAATGTCATAAGCATCATCGGAACGGGTTAGCTGACCAGGCCATTGTGTGACCATTTTTCTGAATGCAAGGTTATTAGGAGTGTCCGAACGTAACCAACCTTTGGCTTCGTTGTTTTGTTGACGAACATTAAAAACCAATGGAGTTGTACCTACAGCCCCTGTTCCTGAAGCGATGGCAAACATCGAAGAACCATGCAGAACCACCGTTGCTCCCATACGTAAATCTCTGTTAGCAAAAGCAGTATTGTTGATTATGTCATTCGCTCCTGTGCCGTTACCATAAGTTACAGGAGTAGCGAAATCACCCGTTGTTTTATCTTGAAATACATTCCAAAGTTCGGGTATAGGGGTAAACCATGTGCCTGAATTGCCTATGGATCTGGTACCTAAGCAATGTCCACTCATATTCTGTCCCTGACCAATTGCACCTCCTTGATATTTAATACTTATCATTATTTCATTGCACGATTCATTTGTCAGTGTGAAAATTTCACTAAATGTACCGACAGCTCCATTTTTAAATAATCCATATTTGTAGGTAGACTTCATTGCCTCGGCAAAATCAACAGCTGCATCTTTGTAGTATTTATCGGCATCGGCTAAATCACCTGGAAAATCACCACCTATTGCTCTTTTAGCATCGCGTTCTTGCCAAGATGCCCAAAAAAGTTTAATCTTGCCACGAAAAGCAATAGCAGCTCCTTTGGTGAAATGACCATGTTCGGATGCAGGATAACTAATAGGCAAATACTTTACAGCTGAGTCCATATCTGATATGATCTTATCTTTTATATCAGGTCTACTCATTTTGGACATAGTAATTGCCTCTTCATTGGTTAATTTTCGTTCGAAATATGGAACGCTACCAAACATATCCAATAAATTAAAATAACATGCAGCGCGTAAAAACCGCAATTCCCCATCGTATTGTTTTAGCAGCAATGCATTGGCTGTAGTACCTGTTGGAAGTTTGGCAGTATTAGTTATTGCTTCATTCGCTCTATTAATGCACTGGTAATTTAAAGCCCATAAATCATCAAAAGTCCCCATTCCATGGGTGCCCATTTTAACATCTCTTTTTGATTTATTCCAGAAAGTAGGACTATAACCCGTACCTGCTTGTATTCCATTATCATTTGCTAAATCAGTCCAACCATCTGATAGCCAAATCCAACCGTACACATTTTTCCACGAATCATAAACTCCAGTTACGGCAGTTTTAGCATCAGCTGCATCGCGCCAAAAACCATTTTCGCTAATGGATGAGGCTGGATTATAATCCATATCAACACAACCAGTTAGCAATCCTCCCCATAAACTCAGGAAAAGTATTTTTGCTTTAAATATATTTTTTTTCATAATGATCTGTTATTAATAAAATTACATAGTAATATTAAGTCCTACCGAGAATGTTTTTAATAGCGGATAAATGTCTCTGCTTTCGCCTTTTTCAGGATCTAAACCTTTCCAGTTAGTTAGCGTAAGTAAGTTTTCGGCCGATCCAAAAATTCTCAATTGTTGAACATTAATAAATTTACAAGCACGAGTTGGTAGATTGAAACCCAATTGTAGGTTTTTTAAGCGTACAAAATCCTGCGATTGTAACCAAAAAGAAGATGCCATTTGATTGTTAGTGTAGTTATCGGCGACTGCTCTGGGATAAAGTGCATCTGGTTGTTCCAACGACCAAGTCTGATTATGAATTTCTGTCAATGATATTCCCCTTGAGCGGATATTAGTGTTGTTATATTGACTCTGCCAATAAACTTTTCGCCCTGCATCTCCTTGAAAAAATGCTGTCAAATCGAAACTTTTCCATGACAATCCCAAATTTAAACCGTAAGAATAAATAGCACCGGAACTTAAGCCCGAAACAATTTTCCGGTCATTGCCATTGATCTGTCCATCGCCGTTCAAATCTTCGTACAGCAAATCACCTGGTCTGATATTGGCATTGTTTTGCCATGGAGCATTGTATATTTCGTCATAAGTTTGTGCAATGCCTGTGGATTGATAAGAATATATTGAATTGTAAGGTAAACCAATATATAATCCTCCTTTTTGTAAAACTTCATTCCATTTCAATAATTTATTATTATTTACAGCAAAGTTTAATGAAGAACTCCATTTAAAATCACCTGCCTGATCTCTGTAAGAGACATTTACTTCAAAACCTCGGTTTTCCATTTCCCCAATATTCATATTTGGCTTTACATAACCGCTCAAAAGCGTTGACATATCCGAAGGTCTTATCATATCAATCGTTGTTTTGATGTAATAATCCATTTCAATAGTAAATTTATTCAGAAATGCCAAATCCAACCCAATATCAGTTAATCTTGTTGTTTCCCAAGATAGTGCTTGATTAATGTATTTATTTGGATAAACACCCAATGTTTTATTATTTCCAAAAGGATAGTAACTATTCCCATACACATTCGATTGGTCATTGCGACCTACCCCAGAATTATTTCCCAGCATACCCCACGATGCTCTAAATTTTGCATTGGTAATCACCGATTTTAGAGGCTGCATAAATGACTCTTCGGTAATACGCCATCCTGCAGAGAAAGAAGGGAATATACCCACTCTATGACCAGGATAAAATTTTGATGATTCATCTCTACGAACATTGGCCTCGAAAAGATACTTATCAGCATAAGAATAGTTTAATCGTCCAAAAAAAGATCTTAACGCTTCTGCACCTCTGTCGCCACTAACTGTTGGTGCAATTCTTGTCGTTGCATTTATTTCAGTTAAATCTTTATCTATTCTACCATCACCTGTTGCTCTAAACCAATTATCTTCCCAATACTCCTCTGTATATCCAACTAAAGCATTCAAAGTATTCTTTAGTATTTTCTTTTCATAATTTGCAGTAAAAACAGTGTTGGTTTTAAAATTAGTATTGTATTGATTAGAAACATTTAAACCTGGCTCTTGGACGTTCATTGCTCCATTTTGGAAATTTTTCTGTTCCCAACCATAATTCCATTCTCGATTAAATCTGTGCACAGTTCGAAGGCCAACATCTGCTTTAAGTTTTAAACCGTTTAACAGTTCATATTCGGCATAAGCTCTTCCATTGAATTGCTGATTGCGCGAAGGATTTCGCATGGAATTCATTACGCTTAGCATGTTATTTACCTGTGGGTCTTCACCTTGTGCCATTACCCAACCGTTCATGCCTGTTGTAGGTTCTTTTGGCAAAATACCAGCCGAGGCACTGTAAATTCCGTTTCCAGCAGTACCATCATCTGTTAATCCATAATCCATAGGAGAATCTTGGTCAGTCCACTGTCCATCCATCATCAGTCCAACTTTCATTTTTTTAGATACATTGGCTTCAACATTCAATCTCGAAGTATACCGTTTATACCAAGTATTATAAGCAGTTCCCTCATTATCCAAGTACCCAAATGAACCGTAAAATGACATTTTATCATTACCTGCAGTAGCAGAAATATTGTGTTGGTTGATTTGTCCATTACGATACAATACATCCCACCAACTAGTACTTGGATAAAGTATCGGATCAACTTTTGAACCAGCCATCCACATATCTATTGTCGATTGTGAGATTTGTCGAGTGGCTCCAGAACGCATAGAGGCTACATCTACCAAATCCATATTTTGAGCATAATTGGTTAGATTTCCATAATTATTTGTAGATGTCGAAACAGCCTTCGACCCTGTATAATTAAAACTTAACTTACCAGTTTTCCCTTTTTTTGTGGTAACTAATATAACTCCATTTGCCGCACGTGAACCATAAATTGCTGACGAAGCTGCATCTTTCAATACAGATACTGATTCCACATCATTCATATCTATACGATTGATATCGCCGTCAGGCATACCATCAATTACAATTAACGGATTAGAATTATTACTGGTTCCCATACCACGGATACGAAGCGAAGCTCCATCTCGTCCGGGTTGACCAGATGTCTGGCGTACCTCCAAACCCGGAACCAAGCCTGCAAGACCTGCCGAAACCGTAGTAATAGAACGACTTGCAGTATTTTGGTCGATAGTTACAGAAGTTACCGCACCAGTCATGTTCACTTTCTTTTGAGTACCATAACCTACAACTATAACTTCATTCAGATTTTTGGAGTCCTCTTTAAGTGTTATAGAAACACTTTTTTTATTGCCAACATTATACTCTGTTGTTACATAACCGATATAGGAAACCTTGAGAGTTAAATTTTCATCCATGTCCAATGAAAATTTACCGTTTACATCTGTAATTGTTCCTTTTGAAGTCCCTTTCACAATTACACTTGCACCAATTACAGGTATACTATTGTCATCTAATACCGTCCCTATAATCAAACCGCCTTTAATATTTTTTGGTTTAAGAGTAATAACAATATGTGAACCTTTAATTGAATAAATGCAATTAGTTTCTTTGAGAATTTGAGTCAATACAAGTTCTAAGTTCCCTTGCTTTAATGACTTTGGAATTTGTTTGTTAATATCAATAGAGAATTGTTCATAATCAATTGACATTTGTGTTTGTTTCTCTATTTGTTCAAATGCAGCTTTAATGGTAAGATTTTCACCTATGAGCTGAATCTTTTGATTTTGAGCCGAACCGACTTGAGAGGTCAGTGAAAAAATGATAAGAAATAGAACCTTTATTAAAATAATTGACCTATTTCTTTGCAATTCTGTGTTTAAATTCATATTTTTGCGAATTAGATTTTGTAAATACTTTATTTTTTTCTGAATGATGTTAGTTTACAATTTCAACCCGGGGAGAAATGATTTTGCCGTCTGTCTTCCCGGTGTTTTTTTTTCATGGTATTGCCTCCTGTTTATTAGTTTATATAAATTGAATTTCCTTTTATTTTATAATTAAATCCAGGAATAAGTTCACGTAACACTTCAAAGTTTTCTTCAACCGTTTCATTAGGCATAAACTTCACATTATATTTTCCTTTTTCAAATTGTTGATTATCGTAAGAAATTGAAACATTGTGCCTACGTTCAATATCTTTATAAATTTCTTCAAGTGTAGCACCCTGAAAAATCAGGTAACCTTCTTTCCATTTGGCTTGTTGTTTTGCATCAATACTTGCCACCGTAATTTTCCCTGAATTATGAGCGTATGTAAGCTGTTGGTTTGGAACAAGAACTCTGTTTTCGAATTTTTGTTTATCTACGCCAACTCGTATGCTGCCTTCCTCAAGAATTGCTTTTGTAGTATTATCACCCGGAAAAGAAGTGACAGAAAAAACTGTCCCCAAGGCTTCTACTTCAATATGATTTGTTTTAACAATAAATGGTTTTTTCTTGTTTTTTACTACTGTAAATTCGGCTTGACCACTCAAATATAACGATCTAACATTTCCTGTAAATTCTGATGGATAAACAAGCAATGAACCAGCATTTAGCCACACCACAGACCCATCGGGCAATTGTATTGATTTTTGTTCGCCGTAAGGCACAAAACATTGCATCATTTCAACTTCTCCAAAGCGCTGGGTTGAGTTCAAAAATATATAAGAAGTCAATGAACCTGTAATAAGGAGCGCAATGGCAGCTGCAACCTTTAATATCCTACTTATCCTGAATCGATTACGTGATAATTTTGCTATGTGCTTATGCATCATTTCTAAATCTTCATAAGTTTGTGCGTTAGCTTCAGCTGATTCCTCAGCCCACAACTCTTGTAGTGCAATATTCTTTTCATCTTTCAAATGATCGCTAGTTAGCCAGTGTCCAAAACGACTTTTAAGGTCTTGTGTCAACGGCTGCGCGAAGAATTTTCGAATGAAATTTGATGTCTCTTGGGTATTCATAATTTGGGCATATATTTTATAAGACGGCTATCAATTTACCAACACACGGGCGAAATCAAACTTTTTTAAAAAAAAAGCAGATTTACCAGTTTGGTTATTTTTCGGAGGGACGCGAGAGCCAATGTTATTTGATTCTCTACAGTTCTTTTATTCAAATTCAGGCGGATTGCAATTTCATCATTCGACAAACCTTCTTTTCGGCTCATCGTGTATATTGTCTTACGTTGAGGTGGCATATTTTCGATAGCTAAATCGAGAGATAGTTCCAATTCTTTAGCATACAAATTTGCTTCGATAGAATCTTCGGAATCAGATTGATCAACCTGCTTCATATCATATTTTTTCTTAACGAGGGAATGATCATAATAATCATAAATAGCATGTCGAGCCATTTGAAAGAGATAGGACTTAAATGAGCTGACATGGGTAAATGTAACTCTGTTCGTCCATATTTTAAAAAAGATATCTTGTGACATATCTCTTGCTTCTTCATTATCTTTAATAAATCCAGCAATAAAATGGATTAGCTTAGGTTGGTAATACATAAATAAGGCGTCAAACGACCGCTGGTCATCATTCGCCATATTTTGCAAGTATACTAATTCAAGGTTTTTATCCATTATTTCATTACTGATTAAGAGTTGATAATATGAACATATTATATATAGCAAAAATACAATAATATATTTATATTTGGCAAACTTTATACTCAGAAATTTCAATTTTAAAAAAAAATTATCTTATATTTCTATCAAATCCACCCCCAGTATTTGTTTTGAAATTTGATTTAATGCTTCAAAATCACCTTTAAGCTAAACTTGTCAATACGCGTCCCTGTAAATCAGGAGTTACCAATAATCGTTTATTGCCTTGTACTAACTCAAACGTCTTAAGGTGTTGTTGTAAAAACAACTTATCATTCTTATAATTTTTATTTTCCATGGAAACTATTAATTTAAAATTACTTTATGCCCTTTAACTGCATAATACACAATAAACATAAATAAAGGAACTGGTGCTAAAAATCCTATAGACATGGACGATATATCGGCTAACCAACCCATAAACATAGGGAAAATGGCACCACCGACAATAGACATAATAACTAACGAAGCACCTTTTTTGGTTTCTGGTCCGAGATCTTTAATGGCCAATGCAAAAATGGTAGGGAACATGATGGACATAAAGAAAAATATTAAGAACAATGCTACTACTGATGCCATTCCAAGTCCTAGACTAACAACCGGAAGTAGTAGAACACACATCATGGCATATATAGCCAATAAACGGGCTGGAGCTATAAAACTCATCATCCAACTACCTAACAACCTACCAATAAAGAAAAGCGACATTCCACCCAAACCCAACATATATCCTGCCGTAGTTTTTGATATTCCAAGTTGTAGTTCTTCGGCAGTTAGGAAATTCACGAAAAAGCTAAACACGCCAGTTTGTGCAGCTACATAACAAAACTGTGCAACAACACCCAACATTAAATGCTTGGTTTTGAATAATGGTTTAGCTGTGGTTGACTGGCCTTGTCCCGAAAGACCATGTGCCATATCCACATCTTCATCCGTAATTTCGGGAAGCTTAACAAACATGTAAATTATGGCAATAATCAGCACCACAATACCAATTCCGGCATAAGGTGCAATCATTGAGTCGAGGCCACCAGACGTATTGCCTTCTTCACCACCAAGTATAAAATAAGTGGCAAAAATGGGTCCGAATATCCACGCTAATCCATTGAAAGATTGTGAGAAATTAATCCTTCTTTCAGCCGATTCTTTGTCGCCTAATTTGGTAGTATATGGATTGGCAGCAGTTTCGAGTGTTGCTAAACCACAGCCAAGAATAAATAAACCAATCAGGAATAAATAAAAAGATGCATTGATAGAGGCAGGAACTATTATAAAGGAGCCTATTGAGAAAAGCAATAAGCCTGCGATTATACCTTTTTTATAACCATAGCGGCGCATAAAATAGCCAGCAGGTAATGCAATGGAAAAATAGGCCATATATACCGAAAACTGAATTAATCCAGATTCGGCTTTTGAAATTTTTAAAACTGCTTGAAAATGTGCATTAAGCACATCCAACATACCATGGGCGCTTCCCCACAGGAAAAAGAGTGACGAAATAAGAATAAAAGGAACCAAGTTTTCCTTGGTTGTAAGTTTATGTTTTGACATGTTTTTATTTAGATTTAATGATTGGTTTTAAATAAAAGGCGGCTTTACAACTGAATAATTTTCAATTTCAAAACCGCCTTTTAGAATAATTATTTGGTAATTTCCCCGTTCAAATCCCAAAGGTCTTCCCAACCTTTAGCTGCTTCCCACGTAAACACCTGACCTTTAATAAGTCGGCAGTTTTTATCGATTTTCGAAACAGCCACCATTTCTTCTTCAGTCAACGGACCTTCGGTGATACCTTTCAGGTTGTTGTACATTTTATCGGTTTTTACTGAGAATGGAATGGTGATTTGACCACGTTGCACTGCCCATTTCAGACAAACAACAGCAGGATGAACTCCTAATCGTTCGGCAATAGCAACAATAATCGGATCTTCCATATCAACAGTGTCTTCGGGTGTTTTATCTCGCTCTGGACGACCAGGAGAACCAATAGGGCTATAGCCAATTACTTCTACACCATTGTCTTTCATAAACTGATACAATTCTGGTTGTTGGAAATGTGGGTGAATTTCCATTTCGTTCAATACGGGTTTAATTTTGCAATCACGCAAAATCAATTTCATTTTGGGAATGGTTACGTTGGATGTTCCGATATTTTTCACCAAACCTGCTTCAACGAGGCTTTCCATTTGTGCCCAAGTTTTCATATAATCGGCATGAATATATGGCACAGCATTTTTCTGACGGGTACTTACATCGCATTTTGGTGGATGAAAGTTCGGAAATGGCCAGTGAACCAGATATAAATCAAGATAATTGAGTTGTAAATCAGCTAACGATTGTTTGCACGAATCAACTACTTGTTTGTGTTTGTCGTTCCACACTTTAGAAGTAATCCAAAGTTCTTCACGAGTCACAATTCCTTCGGCAAAAACTTCCTGCAGTGCTGCACCGATTTCTTTTTCATTGCCATAAACTGAGGCACAGTCGATATGACGGTAGCCCATTTTAATCGCCGTTTTTACTGCTTGAGCAATTGTTTCGGCATTGTAATTGTCCGAACCGAATGTTCCCAACCCGATTACTGGAATTTTATCACCAGTGTAAAGTGTTTTAAATGGAACTAATGTTGGATTTATTGTTTGCATAATTATTTAATTTCTTCGTCGAACACAATTGCTACTTTGCCACATTTACCATCTGCCATCAAAGAGTATGCTTCAGGAGCATCTTCCAGTTTATAGCGGTGCGTCACCAAATCTTCGGGGTGAATTCCCCAACGTACAATACGTTCCACCAACTCTTCCATACGCCAAATAGCAGTTACCCATGAGCCGTAAATAGTTTTTTGATCATGAATAATATCAGGACTTGGATTAAACTCTACCGTTCCACCTTCGCCAATCATCACCATTTTACCCCACTGACGGGTTGCACGAATACAAAGTTGGCGAGCCAAAGTATGTCCTGAACAATCAACAGTTTTTTCGTAACCCATTCCATTTGTAACTGCCATAACTTTTTCCAAAGTATCAGGTCCCGATACAAATACTTCGTCGGCTAAACCAAGTTCCATTGCTATTTGGCAACGCTCAGGCACTGTATCAACACCTATCAGTTTTTCAGCTCCCATGGCTTTTGCAAGCATCAAAGCAGCTAAACCAACAGGACCTAATCCTGTAACCAGAACTGCATCATTACCACTAATGCCAATTTTTTCCAAACCTTCGTACACTGTACCAAAACCACAAGCAATTTGAGCACCATCGGTATATGTCAATGAATCAGGAAGTAAAACTAAGTCTTTTTCTTCAGCAATCATGTACTCAGCCATACCACCATCGCGTTGCCAACCATAAGCTGCGCGCGATTCACTTTTGCACGAAATCATGTATCCACGACGACAATCGTTACAACATCCGCAACCCGAAATGTGATAAACCACCACACGGTCACCTTCTTTGAAACGTTTCATGCCAGGGCCGCAAGCAATAACTTGTCCGGCAGGTTCGTGACCACAAATTTTATTTTGATAACCTTCAGGTCCTTTGCCAAGGTGTTCGCGGTAAATTGCGCGTATATCGCTACCACAAATTGTTGACGACTTGATTTTGAGTAGAACTTCGCCATGCCCGGGTGTAGGGAATTCTACATCTTTGAAAATTACGGTGCTATTTCCCGGTAAAAAAGCTGCTTTTGATTTGTATGACATAATATTTAGAATTATGAATTGGTTGGAGTTACTCCTTTTTTAAGTAGAATATTACCATATTTGGCTGTTTCGCCAGTCATTACCACTGCGAAAGCTGTTTTGGCTCGATCGTAAAATGCAAAACGGTCAATACGCTCAATAGCAGGCACATTAGGATTGCTAAGGTGAATACTTTTCAGATACGATTCCTCTACCTTTGGATCGAGTTGGTCACCAGAAACGGCAGCCATCATAGCCAATGGATGTGGCACATACGCATCGAGTTCAAAAAGTGGAAGAATTGCTGCTAGCAAATCTGGTATACGTAAACCATCGGCACGTAAAACAAAGTCATTAAACGATTCGCCAGGGAAATGTGCATCGGCCAGAATAATTTCGTCGCCATGACCCATACGAGCCAATACAGCCAATAGTTCGGGGCTGATAAGAGGGGAAATTCCTTTTAACATAGGATTGTAATTTTGTAAATATTAGAATTAAAACTATATTTGTGCAATAATTCGTTATTGCAAATGCAAAAATACTTGATACTGCTATCAATCAATTGTATTTTTAAAACAACTTTGTGTGTAAAATAAACATCTTTTGTTTCTAGTGCAATTAAAATATGCTTGAATATTTAAATAAAATATCGGATAATAAGAAAATTGACCCTTGGGAAGCAAAACAGGATATTTCCGAAATTCGAGTTTCGCTGCATTGTAGTAGGTATTGGATGCTTTCGGAGTGGGAGTGCGAGAATCTATCGTTTCCTTTTTGGAGGTTATATCATAGCAGTACGGGTGGTTCGGTAGTTATCTACAACGAAGTGGAATACGAACTCACGAACGATAAATTACTACTCATTCCGCCTAATACATCGTTTTCCACACATATTAAATCACAGTCTACTTTACTAAAGGAGAGTATAGTAGGTAAAAAAATTAAGACTACTACCGAAGTGGATTTTTTTAATAAAATGGGTATGTGTGATCAGTATTTTGTGCATTTCAATTTAGGCTTTCCGTATGACAAAATGAAAGCTGGAATATATGAAATTGAAATCAATGAGTTTTGGCTAAAGCAATTAAACAGCATTAAGATTGACCTTTTAGAGTACCCAAACGCTATTCATGCATATACCACAATTGCTATCAATAGCCTAATTATGTACTCTTTACACGAAACTCCAATTCGGAATTGGAATTTCCCGGTGGTTGACAAACGCATTCTGAAAGTAATTTCGTTTATTGACAAAAACATTGACAAAGAACTTACTAACGAGCAACTCAGTAAAATTGCAAATTTGGCGACCAACTCCTTTGCGCGACTTTTTAAACAGGCTATAAAATGCACCGTAAAAAATTACATTCAGCAACGCCGTATCGAACACGCTATCATGATACTTCATCATTCGAACAAAGATATTGAAGAGATAGCACTTGCATGTGGTTATTGTGACAGGCATCATTTTTCGAAAGTTTTTAAACAACAAACAGGCATTCCACCAGCCAAATATCGGTCAAGAATTGCAATCTAACTTAAATAACAGCCATCTGTTAATGCTTGGTATTAAAGAAATTCAACATATAATCCCATTGTTTCGAATACATCTCAGGTTCACCTTTGTGACCAGCTTCTTACAGCACATGAGGTGATTTTGTTGCTCTATTTCCATTTTTTGCATCCAAAGGCACCTTGGCATTGACGTCCATAGCTTTTTGCCAAAATGCTAAAAAATCGTCAGGCATAGTGGTAGTTGGTTGAATTTTTTCGGGTCCAATTTCGCATTGAACTTTTGCTCCGTTCAAAACCTTGCCGTCTTGTTCAACGGAAATTTTAAATTTTACCTTTTCGTTGAGTTTATACACCCAACCGGCATGATTGGCTGTTACTTTTACAACTGGTTCGGCTGCATTAATTGTTAGATAAACACAAAAATCTTAGAATGAATAATTTTTGAAGTTTCTACATAATACTTATTTCACTTGTTTAAAATACGGCAATCTGTCTATCGGCACATTTATTTGATATGTTTTACCACCTTTATATTTTTTTCCATCGTCGGCTAACCATTTTCCTTTTGGCAGAACAACAGTACGTGTACTTTTAGCTTTATCGAGCATGGGAGCAACTATCAGGTCTTTTCCTAAAAAGAATTGGTCAGTTATGTTTTCAAAACCCTGATTCGGATAAAGTAATTCGAGCGAATTCATAATGGGCGCTCCTGTTTTGGCAGAGTTTTCGGCAAGTTTCAGTATTTCGGGAGTTAGTTTCATGCGTAAATCAACAACTTTTTTAACCGCACCAAAATGCACACTATCCAACACACGCCAAGGTGCCGCTGAAAATTGCATCATGGGCATTAAGGCATGACATTGCGCAGAGCGAACAACTAAATCCTGATCAATTTTGGATCCTTCGAGAAACGAAACAAAATCGCCACCACCAATTAAATCGGGACATGAAAACGTATAACCCACCAAATTTTCGATTAACATATTGGGTACTAAACATTGTAAATCCTCCCAATTGTGTTTTTTATCGCGTAAGCGTTGAGCCAATGGCTGTCCGGCCATTTTCCAGCAAGCACGGTATTCGTTGAGTGGATATTTTAGTCCGAATTCGGCAAAAAGTAGTGCATGTTCATTGGGTGTTACATCTTTCATGCTCACTGCATTTTCGTGAACAGG
>CAYXQZ010000062.1:0-16129 GCA_964466415.1 uncultured Paludibacter sp. | reverse complement strand
GCGAAAATCCATTGGTATCGGGCAGTTCGCGTTTCAAATCGGCAGCAGCCATTTCCACCACCTTACTTCCCCAGCCGAATGCTTTTTGTTTTTCGGCTATGCTTTTGCCAATATCCCAATACAAGCGAATCATTTCTTCGTTTACTGCAATGCTTGCTTTGAGCTGTGCCGAACGAATCCGTTGCTTTAATTCTATAATCCAGTTTTTGTATTCAATTTCCATAGCCAGGGACTTTCAGATTTGAATTTTCGTTGTCAAGTATCATTTTGTAAACAATTAGTTTGAATACTTTTTAAAGCCGTAAAAATACAATTTTAATTCTGAATAGGCGAACAATCTTTCTATGTTTTTTAACAGGTATTTTAGCAAAAAGTAACATGTATGATTACACATTGAATTCCAAATTCAAAATCTTGATTAACGCTTCTAGCTCTATCAAAGTTGATGAGGTTAATTCTGTGGTTTATAATTGCTAAATCCGAACATTATTATTTCTCCTTTTCCCCTTGAATGCGCATTTCTTCTATTTCTTCTGACGAAAGTAAACAGGATTGTTGATACGCCAACCGACTGTAATGTGCTTTGCCTTCGGCATCGGATTTATAGCGGCTGGGCGTTGGCATATTTATTTGCACTTGTGCATTTTCGTCATCAACTACACGAGCATTTTCGTGTAAAAACACCACCGAATGCGGTGCGCTCACTACCACCGATTCATCAAAAGCCCAAACAGCCGCTTCGTTGCTGCAATGTATTTCAGCCTGGTCGAAAACACGGTGCATGCCACCTGCTGCAATTAATTTTGCCTGATTAAAGCAAAATGATTGCGCCGTTTTTTGTGCTGTAACTTCTGCTGTTCCGCATGCCACAATGGTTCTACAATCGGTAGTGTGTATGCCTTCTGTAAAAAACCCTTCCTGTTCCAATTCATGCAATTCGAAGTTCCTTCTTAAAAAGGGAATGTCGACGATACCAATTTTCCATAGTTGTTCAATGTTGTCGCGTAGTACCTGCAACAATCGTGTTTTCAGTGTGCCATTCATTACTGGTGATAAATCGGGCAATTCAATACCATTGATGTTTGCTCTACGGTATAATGAATTTCTTGTTTCTTCAATTTTGTTCATACGTTTATTTTTAATAAAATGATAAATGGTATTGCTAGGCTACTTTAACTCTTTAATAAGATTAAGTATTTCATCCGAAGATGAAAGAGCAACTTGTGAATACGTTCTTTGAGCAGCAAAAAATGGGCCTGTTATATGCGAACTACTGCCAGTCTCTTTGACTTTAGTTATTTTGTGGCACTCCAGACATATAGTTGTATAAGTAAAACTACTTAATGACAACAAATCTGTATTAACAATAACAGCAATACCTCCACAGTTACATGATCGGGTAGCAGACGACTCTTTTGCCCAAATATTCAACAGAGCACCTAATGGTAACCGTTTTATACGACCTGCAACAAGACAAGCTCGTGCATAAAAATGAATATCCTGAATTGGAATCATGAAATAGTTCGGATTTGCAACGATTAGTTCTCGCCTTTCCATTAACAATGGTAGATGTTTGAAAAAAAGACTTTCTTCATGTACCATCGAAATAAATTGTTTTGTCGCCTCTGATTTACTCATTATTATTTCATATGTTTATTTGTTTTCCATTAATATCGAATCGCAAACAAGTGTCTTTGGTATCATAAGGGCGGTAGAGTTCGTAATTTAGAATTTTACCCCAAAGTTCTATTTTACCGTCATTTTCCGTGTAATGATTACTAATTAATTCGCGTAAAAAATCAAAGCTTTCTTTCTCGCTCAAATCGAATTGTTCGGGAAGAGGGATTCGAAGTTGCATTTTTATGAAAAAAGCATAAAAGCCTGCTGCCTTTTCTACTTCACAAACCGGACTGATCCCAGGTTTATAGCTTTTTGCAAAATCGAGCGCTTTTTTTGCCAACTTCCAAGCAGCGTCGTCGGCAGTAAACTCGGCTAACTCCTGATCCGAAATTTCAAGTAAATCTAAAAAATCTTTATGTTCTAAAGCAGGCACACTTTCACCTGTACGAAACTGAGTGAAAAGCTTTGTCCCAAGTGACATATTATTTTTACCAAGCACACGTATAACCGTGGTTTCGCCAATCCAGCGCTCATTCATTCGCAATCTAATAATTTCATAAAATGGACGATGTTTTGCAAGTTCTTGCTCTAAAATAGCTATTTCTTCGTCTGTGAAAAAGCATTTTGTACGATTATTTGTTTCCATAATTTTATTTTTTAAATGGTAAATGTCATTAGAATCCCAACTTACAAACGTGGCGTTTGTTCGAAATTCGTTCACTCTCGCAAAAAGATGTGAGTTTTTCGTACGAAGGTTTTTCGCCGCTTAGTACCTCTTCGGTAATAGATTTTCGAACGATATTATCAATTTCGCCACCTGAAAAGTCGAACTTGTGCGATAATTCCGCAGCCATATATGCTTCAACCCACGGCATTTTCTCCATCCAAATTTTTTGACGTTCGATGGGCGTAGGTTTGGTGAACCGTAGCTTAAACAAAAAGCGACGATCGAATGCAGAATCGAAATTATTCGTCAGGTTGGTGGTGGCTATCAATATACCGTCCAACTTTTCCATTTCTTCGAGAATAATGTTCTGCATAGCGTTTTCGGTCTGGGCACAATTACCGGCGCCAACATCTTTACGTTTGCTAAAAATGGCATCCGCCTCGTTGAACAGCAGAATGGGTTTCACTTCGCTTTTTTCGCTCGCACGACGATAGTTCTCGAAAATCTCCTTGACACGTTTCTCACTATCGCCAAACCAGTGCGATTTACTTTCGCTTATGTCCACATGAAACACTTCGCGGCCAGTGGCGCGTGCTATTTGCATGGCTGTTTCGGTTTTGCCGGTGCCCGGATCGCCATAGAATAAGCAACTTACTCCCGTTGGGAAAGCTTTTTCTTTGAGTCGTTCCTGCAACGATACAAATTTATCATTCGCCAACGATGCTTTTATAAAATCGACTTGTGAGGCAAAGGCCGGTTCAAAAAACAATTCTTTTGTCTGAATATCGTCGGGCAAAATACGGTTTTTTTTATTTTTCTTTTTTACATAGAGCTGTGCATCTTCGCCCATAAAAAGTTCGCATCCACTATCAGTAAGCCCAACACGAATATCGCTGTAAAACGTACCTTGCATTATTTGTATGTAATTGTGTCGAAATAGTTGCAATACTTTATCCAACGCCAAGCGACTTTTCTGAAACCGTACACGGGTATTATCGTACATATCCATATAGGTTTTTTCGAGATGTACAGCCTGATTATTTACAACCAATTCGTTACATATTTGGTAGAATAATGTACGGTCGTCCACTTCTACTTTAATTTTAATCAACTCCTGAAGCATTGGCAACTCTAAATTCGCTTCCTCTAATTTTTCGACCGAACGAAACAATTGATTGGTTGAAACCATGTTGTTGGTACGTTTGTCAATCAGGTCGGACACTTCGTACACAAACTGATAAGCATCCAAATCGGCGTTGGCAAGCACTATAGGCTTATTTTCGATAATGCAGGCAAGCACATCCTCATTAATCGTAATGTCTTGCTGAAAAATGGCAGGTGTTCTCCTGCGGCGTGTGAACTCCACATCGAGCTGAATTAGTTTTTCATCGTATAGTAACTTTATGTCTGTTTTGTATTGCATTATCTCCACAAAAGTCAGTTCAACTTGCATTGCAACTTGCTTCACGTTTGTAGATCCAAAAAATTTATTTTGGGTGTTGTATATTGTAATAAACATTACCGTTTGTTGTTCATTTACACCAAGATACGAAGCCAAACGGACAATTTCCGGAAAATTGTGTGAGTCTTCCATCATTATTTTAAAACCTATTTCTTCGAGGTTTTTAATAGCCTCAGCTATCGTGGATAAAATATTGAAACCTACTTTTTTAGTTGCATTTTCGCTCATATTATTTGAAATTTAATGTGTTACTAATTTTAATACTTAGAAATTTTGAGACATAGAACGTGCTGACATAACATTACCAGACAAATGTTATGTGGAATAAAGACAAAGGAGAATAGCCTTTAGCGCGCTAAAGTTTTAACTTGTCCGAAAATTTTTGATTTGACACGATTGCCGAGTGACAATGATTGTGTTGTTGGGAAGTGTTTGTTTTCATGTCGTTTGTTTTTAAAATAATAATTAAAAGTTTTTTTAATCTTAAGTCGCATCTGCTTTAATTTCTTAAAGCAATCCACCGCAGCACGTCTGCTCGGTTGGCATCGGGTTAGTTTAACCCTACTCTTAATACATTCAATTCAAAAATTACCTCTTACTAAGGCTTGTTTTTAATTGACAGTGCAAAACTATAGAAAAGGTACGAACCTTCGAAATCAATTCGCTTTTATTAACATTTAGCACTTCTATCAGCAAGTACTTGCTATATTCAATAGCAAAATTGAATTAAAACTTGGGAAGTTTAAATAAATATCTCTAACTGCCGTATATTTTTAAATGATTACCTTATTCTTAAATTATAACTTGTACATTATTTACCCATTTTTTTCTTTCGGCTTCAGTCAATGCCATTGCTATGTTTTTAGTTATGTTGGTTTATTCTCATTTTTACTTGCGTCATATAGGCGAATGTCTGTCAACTTTTCTAACTTCTTCTAAAAGTGATTTAAACTCTTTCATAGGAAGTACTGCTGATTTCTTTTTTGCCTGTATTGTCGGTAATGAATTACGGATGTACTGAAATCTAATCATCAATTGCTCCAGACCAACGCTGTGATACTCAAATTCACTTTTCTACCTTCAGTCTAAACTAAAACTGTATTGGGTTTTTCGAAAACTCCAATTCCAAAGAGCGCATAATCGTATTTCACGGGGTCGTTTTTGTCGAACACGCGGAGTACATCCATAAGTTCTTCCAGTGCTTTCCAATCGTTTTGCTTCCGATTCAACAAGCCCAATGCGCGTCCTACATTGCCTACGTGTACATCTAAGGGCATCATAAGTGCCGACATGGGTATGTTTTTCCAAATCCCAAAATCTACACCGCAATCATCGGAGCGTACCAACCAGCGAAGCATCATATTCAGGCGTTTAGCTGCCGAATTTGAATTGACATCCGATATGTGTTTCTCAACATGCTTGGTGTGGGCGATGGCTAAAAACGCTACGCGGAAATGGTTTAGAGCAGAATATGCCGAATTATCAAGCATATAACCATCTGTAAATACTTTTTCGAGTCCACCTTTGTTGCTGTAAATATTTCGTAACGAACGAATAAAGAACTCACAGTCCAACCCATTAAATGTGCGATGTACAAACTGTTGTAAGTTTTGAAGTTCATTGTCCGAAGCATGCATCACAAAATCGTAGGGAGTGTTTTCCAACAAATCCATCAAGAATGAAGCATTTTTAATAATGCTTTTTCGTTGTCCCCAAGCAATTGTGGCGGTTAAAAACGCAGCTATTTCTATGTCTTCTTTTCTGATATACCTATGTGGAATTTGTATGGGGTCGGAATAAATATATTCAGGCTGGTTGTAAAGTATAACTTTTTGGTCCAGGTATTGTTTTAATTCAGGTATATGCATAATGTCAATTTATTGTATTTATAAACAGAACCACATTCTAATTGTTTATACTTGTAGCATTATTCTGACTTTGTGTTGAACAATTATCATATTAAATGGTTGTAGTTTAACGCTTAATCAATCCTAAAACTTTCAATCAAAAAGTAAATTAATTGAATCAATATCAATTAAAAACAGCAAATAAAAGTCTGGAATTATAATTTTGCACAAAATGATACGCTGAAATACAAATAAATTGCACATTTTTAGTATCTTTGTGCCGAAAATAAGTTCTGGCATATATTGTTTCCGATTTTTTTAGCGAAATATTTTTTTAATATGTACGAACTAGTAAAATTTTAAACATGGGTAATGATTTATTAAAAGGTAAAAGAGGTATTGTTTTTGGCGCTTTGAACGACATGTCGATAGCATGGAAAGTAGCCGAGAGAGCCGTTGAAGAAGGTGCTCTAATTACATTATCGAACACGCCATTGGCAGTGCGTATGGGTACAACCAACGAATTAGCCGAGAAGTTAAATGCAAAATTAATTCCAGCTGATGCAACTAGCGTTGAGGATTTGGAAGAGGTTTTTAAACAGTCGATGGAGGCATTGGGTGGCAAAATCGACTTTGTGCTACACTCTATTGGTATGTCGCCAAACGTGCGTAAAAAACGTACTTACGACGATTTGGATTACGATATGTTGAGTACCACATTGGATATTTCAGCTATCTCGTTTCACAAAATGCTACAAGTAGCTAAAAAAATGGATGCTATCAACGAGTATGGTTCAGTGGTAGCTTTGTCGTACATGGCAGCTCAACGCACTGTATTTGGTTATAACGATATGGCCGATGCTAAGTCAATTTTGGAGTCGATAGCTCGTAGCTTTGGATATATTTATGGTCGCGAAAAATCGGTACGTGTCAACACCATTTCGCAATCGCCTACAGTAACTACAGCTGGTAGTGGTGTAAAAGGTATGGATGGTTTGCTCGATTTTTCGGAACGCATGTCGCCACTTGGCAATGCAACTGCAGCAGACTGCGCCGATTATTGTGTGGTTATGTTCAGCGATTTAACGCGCAAAGTAACCATGCAAAATTTGTTTCACGATGGTGGTTTCTCGAGCATGGCTATGAGCTACAGGGCAATGGAGCAATACAATAAGAGTTTTGAAGATTTTAGAGATGAGAATGGAAAAATTATGTATGGATAATTTTTTTATAAAATATAATTGACAAAAAAGAGTCTGGAATTTGATTTCGGATTCTTTTTTATTTTAATTGCTGAAATGTGCTGTAAGAGTGATAATAATTTAAAAAACAAAATTATGACAGGATTAAAAATTGGAGATTTAACGGCTCGAGTCCCTATTATTCAGGGTGGTATGGGTGTTGGTATCTCTTTGTCGGGGCTAGCTTCGGCTGTTGCAAATGAGGGAGGAATTGGTGTGATTTCGTGTGCTGGCTTGGGGTTGATTTATCGTGAAAAAGCGCGTAGCTACATGGATTCATGTATTGTGGGTATGAAGGAAGAAATTCGCAAAGCAAAAGAAAAATCATCGGGCATTATTGGTGTCAACATTATGATGGCTCTGACTAACTTTAGCGACATGGTTAAAGTGGCAGTGGCCGAAAAGGTAGATGTTGTTTTTGCAGGAGCTGGCTTGCCACTCGATTTACCAAAATATCGTGTCGAAGGGTGTACTACTAAGTTTGTTCCTATTGTATCATCGGCTCGTGCAGCAAAAATTATTTGCGAAAAATGGAAAACACTGTACGATTATTTGCCTGATATGATTGTGGTTGAAGGTCCTAAAGCTGGAGGTCATTTGGGTTTTAAAATGAATCAAATAGCTGATCCCGAATTTGCTATTGAGAAATTAATACCTCAGGTAGTAAGTGAAGTGGCCATTTTCGAAGAAAAATACAATCAGGAAATACCTGTTGTAGCTGCTGGAGGTATTTATACGGGAGAGGATATGTATAAAATGATGGAACTGGGTGCCAAAGGTGTTCAAATTGCAAGTAGGTTTGTAACTACCGAAGAGTGTGATGCTGATATTCGATTTAAAAACTCCTATATAAAAGCTGAAGATAATAATGTGGAGATTATTCAAAGTCCGGTAGGGATGCCTGGACGTGCTTTGAATGGTACATTTTTGGAAAAAGTAAAGTTGGGTTTAACCCGTCCAAAATCATGTCCGTACGATTGTTTGCATACCTGCGATTACAAAGTAGTACCTTATTGTATTATTTTGACTTTGTACAATGCTTACAAAGGCCGTATGGATAAAGGTTATGCTTTTGCGGGTAGTAATGCTTATCTGTCGACCAAAATTAATACAGTTAAAGAAGTTATGGACGATTTAGTAGCTGGCTTTTTAGCTTCCGAAAAATTGGCTCTTGCTAAATAAAACTGCTATAATATTCTAATAAAAAAACTCAACTTAATCAAATAAGTTGAGTTTTTTTATCTTTTGTCTTTTGTCTTGGCTCTTGATTCTTCGATCTCTACGCTTTTACTATCAATGCTTTAATCTTAGAAGTTTCTTTGTCCAAATCCATTTGTATGGTATCGCCTTCGGCAAGTTCGCCTCCCAGTACTATATCAGCCAATTCGTCTTCCAAATGCTGCTGTATGGCACGTTTCAGTGGACGTGCACCAAACTGAATGTCATAACCTTTGTCCGCAATATAGTCCTTCGCATCGTTTGTAAGTTCCAATTTGTAGCCAAGCGAGATAACACGCCCAAACAAGCCTTTGAGTTCCAAATCAATAATGGAACGTATGGCGTCGCGGTTTAATTGGTCGAACATAATGATATCATCCACACGATTTAGGAACTCAGGTGCAAAAGCTCTGTTCAATGCTTTTTGAATTACACCGCGCGAAAATTCCGAATCCATAGCTACATCAGCCGATGTAGTAAAACCAACTCCTTTGCCAAAATCTTTTAACTGACGTGTTCCCACGTTTGAAGTCATAATAATAATGGTGTTTTTAAAGTCGATACGGCGCCCTAAACTATCGGTTAATCTGCCTTCGTCCATCATTTGTAACAAAATATTAAACACATCGGGATGCGCTTTTTCAATTTCGTCGAGCAAAATAATGGAATAGGGTTTTCTGCGCACTTTTTCGGTCAACTGTCCACCTTCTTCGTAACCTACATATCCCGGAGGCGCTCCAATTAAGCGCGAAACACTGAATTTTTCCATGTATTCGCTCATATCCACACGTATAAGTGCATCGGTACTATCGAACATAAATTCAGCTAGTATTTTAGCTAAATGCGTTTTTCCAACACCTGTAGGCCCAATAAAAATAAACGAGCCAATTGGTTTGTTAGGGTCTTTAAGTCCAATTCTGTTACGTTGAATGGCTTTTACAATTTTATTTACAGCCTCGTCCTGTCCAATGACTTTGCCTGTTAAAGCTTCTTTCATCTGACGAAGTTTGAGTCCTTCGGCCTGTGCAATGCGTTGAACTGGTATGCCCGACATCATAGCCACCACTTCGGCCACTTGCTCTTCGTCAACAGTTTCGGGATGTTTTTGGGCATCTTGCTCCCAACGTTTTATGGCGTCGTCGAGCATATATTGCGTTTGTTTTTCCTGATCGCGAATAGGACCAGCCAACTCGTATCGTTGTTCCGAAAGGACACGCATTTTTTCTTTTTTAAGCCCTTCAATTTTCTTTTCGAGTTCCTCAATTTCAGCAGGAACCGATACAGTGCCAATATGCACACGCGAACCCGATTCATCAAGCGCATCAATTGCTTTATCGGGGAAACAACGGTCGGTAATATAACGGTCGGTAAGGCGCACACAAGCTTTTATAGCTTCAGGTGTATACCGCACATTGTGGTGGTATTCATATCTTTCGCGTATGTTTTCCAAAATTTGCAAAGTTTCATCAGCTGTAGTAGGGTCAACCATTATTTTTTGGAACCTACGTTCGAGCGCACCATCTTTTTCGATGCTCTGACGGTATTCATCCAGTGTGGTAGCTCCCACACATTGAATTTCGCCACGCGCCAAAGCTGGTTTTAGCATGTTAGCAGCATCGAGTGAGCCTGGAGCTCCACCGGCACCAACTATGGTATGTATTTCGTCGATAAACAAAATGACATCCGTGTTTTTTTGCAATTCGTTCAAAATGGCTTTTATACGTTCTTCAAATTGCCCACGGTATTTTGTACCTGCTACTATCGAAGCCATATCGAGCGATACAACACGTTTGTCGAACAATACGCGCGATACTTTACGTTGGATTATGCGTAATGCAAGACCTTCCACAATGGCCGATTTACCCACACCAGGATCGCCAATAAGCACAGGATTATTCTTTTTCCTACGACTTAAAATCTGAGCCAAGCGTTCAATTTCTTTTTCGCGTCCTACAATTGGGTCAAGTCTATCTTCCTTAGCTGCTTTGGTTATATCCACACCAAATGTGTCCAAAGCAGGTGTCTCCGATTGTTTTGGAGGTGCTGTGGATTGCGATTTTTGTTTTTTACGTGGATCATCATCTTCATCATCATCGTCCTGAAATGCAGAACTTTGAATAGGCGATGTGTTGGATTGCGAAAGTACGGATTTTACTTTCTCATAACTCATATTTTCGTCCTTCAAGGTGTCCGAAGCTAAGTTGTTTTTTTCTTTCAAAATAGCCAATAATAAATGTTCGGTATCGGCCGTTTCGTTCATAAGCGAGCGGGCTTCAAGTTCCATAATTTTTTTAATGCGTTCGGCACTTTTTAGAACAGGCAATTCGATACCTGTTGGCTCCATATCGGTACGTATCTGACTTTCAATAATTTGCTTTACTTTTAGCAGGTTTATATGTGTCTGATTGAGTATTTCTATAGCTTTCCCATTTCCATTGCGGAGTAGTCCGAGCAACAGATGCTCAGGGCCAATAAAGTTATTGCCTAGTCGCTCGGCTTCTTGTGCACTGTATAATAGTACGTTATGTAATGATTCTGAATAGTTAATAGTCATAACTGATAGTGTGTTATTGAATCGACAAATTTAATGAAAAGTTTGAATCAATTGAGTTGTTTCACCAAAAATGTAATTCATTTATGATGTTTTTTCTTTTATCAAAAATAATACCTAATTAAAAAGACTGACAAAAGCAGTAAAAATGGCATTTTTAAACCAAAAAATCAATTTTTTTAATTAGATTTGCGGCTGTTTTGCTTGATACAAAGCAATAGTTAGTATAAAAACGAATTTTACAAACAAAAAGTTTATGACAGAAAAAATTTCATCATCGCTGCGCGATTCAAAAACGGCACGTTGGTTTGTTCTTATCCTTGTTTCGTTCACCATGATGTGTATGTATTACCTGACGGATGCCATGGCTCCATTGCAGGAAAAACTTCAAGGAAATTTAAATTGGACTGCTACCGAATATGGTTTTTTTACCAGTGGATATGGTTGGTTCAATGTGTTTTTGCTTATGCTGGTATTCAGCGGAATGATTTTGGATAAACTCGGAACTCGTTTTACGGGTGTGTTGGCCATTGCCATTATGCTTATTGGTGCTTTTATTAAGTATTGGGCTATTGATGGTCATATTGGTGCTGGCACGTACGAACTTTCGATCGGGTCGTTTCAATTGTTGAGTCCTACTTCTAAGTCGGCTGTAATTGCCGGGCTCGGTTTTGGGATTTTTGGGGTGGGTTGCGAAATGTTTGGAATTTCGGCCAATAAAGCAGTTGTTCGCTGGTTTAAAGGCAAGGAAATGGCGTTGGCAATTGGTCTGAATACCTCTACCGGACGTATTGGTACAGCATTGGCCATGTTTACACCACTTCCACTTTACAAACTTACGAGCAATGTAAGTACACCGGTTATTGTGGCTATGATTTTGCTTTGCGTGGGCTTACTTGTGTTTTTACTTTTTACATTTATGGATAAAAAGTTGGATCGTGAGGAAACTGCAGCTGGTGTTGAGAGCGAAGAAGAATTCAAATTTACGGATGTGTTGGATATTGCCAAAAATCGTGCATTCTGGTATATTGCCATTCTTTGTGTGTTGTTTTATTCGGCGGTTTTTCCATTTATTAAATTTGCTACCAATCTTATTGTTCAAAAATTTCAGGTCGACGATACATTTGCAGGTTATATCCCAGCCTTATTGCCGTTTAGTGCGCTGCTGCTCACACCATTATTTGGTGGTATTTCCGATAAAAAAGGCAAAGCGGCTAGCATTATGATTTTGGGTTCCATACTGTTGGTAATTGTGCATTTATTATTTTCTATTCCATCGCTCAATAGTTTTAGTATTGCCATTGGATTGGTTATGTTGTTGGGAATTGCTTTCTCGCTCGTTCCTTCGGCTATGTGGCCAGCAGTGGCTAAAATTATTCCTCACAGCAAGTTGGGAACTGCTTATGCCATGATTTTCTGGGTTCAAAACTGGGGATTAATGGGCGTTCCGTTGTTAATAGGCTATGTGCTCGATAAGTATTGTATTATTAGTTCCGAAGAACAGCTGATAGAAGGTAAAATGCAATTAATTACACAATACAATTATACTATCCCCATGCTTATTTTTGCCTGCTTTGGTTTATTAGCTATTGTTTTTGCCTTTTTGCTCAAAGCTGAGGACAAGAAAAAAGGCTACGGCTTGGAGCTGCCCAATGTAAAGGAATAATACATTTTAGAGGAATATATAAACACCTGCTTTGTTACAAATACGAAGCAGGTGTTTATTGTTTTATTTTATTCCATCCACAATGGCTTTGTGGGTATATTCAAAAAGCGTGTTGAAATCAACTTCGTTTACTGCAATTGGTTGATGAATGGTGAACGTAATGCGATTTCCAATTCCGAGTGGAAATTTGCCATAACGAAACGCTTTCCACGAATTATTGATGGTTATTGGCACTACAATAGCGCTGGGTGAGTATTTACAGAGAATCTTTAATCCGTTTGGAGCAAATTCTTTTGGTTTTCCGTCGCGAGTACGAGTACCTTCGGGGTAAATAATGGTGGAACGTTTGTGAAGTTCAATGTATTCGCCCATTTTTTTCAAGAGCGGCAATGCTTGCTTGGGGTCTTTGCGGTCGATAAGTACTGAACCGCCATGTGTTAGATTAAACGAAATGCTTGGTATGTTTCGTCCCAACTCAATTTTGCTCACGAACTTTGGATGAAATTTCCGTAAAAACCAAGCCATGCCTACAATATCGAAAATACCTTGATGATTGGCCACAAAAATGATTGGTTTGCCCGTAGGTATCAATTCAATATTCTCGCATTTACTCGTCGAAAGCAAAAAGTTAGGGGTAAGCATCAAAAACAAATCCAGAAAATCGACACTGCGTTTATGTGCCTGATACCCAAATACCCTTAAGCATATCCACTGGATAGGGTGAAAGAGGCATAATGAAAATATAAACCAAAAATAGGCTAGAATTGAAAACGGAATTGCTATAAGTTTTATAAGCATAACGGGTAAATTTTTTGACAAAAATACGACAATTCATCCGAATTTTCAAAATTTCCTTATAGTTGTTTAGTTTTTTTGGACTTTTGTTAAGCTAATAAATTATCTATTGTCCTTATTTTTTTGTAATTTTGCCGCAATTTGCAAATATTACATCCATGAGTATTGAATTAAGTGAACAAGAACAGTTCAGACGTCAGAGTTTGAACGAATTACGTAATCTCGGCATCGATCCTTATCCTGCCGCATTGTATCCAACTAACGCATTTTCGACCGATATAAAAAATACTTTTGCCGACAATGAAACTGCTGTGCAGGTTTGTGTAGCTGGACGTATCATGAGCCGTCGGATAATGGGAAAAGCATCGTTTATGGAGCTTCAGGACTCCAAAGGTCGCATACAGGTTTATGTAAGCCGCGACGATATAAGCACCGAAGCGCAACCCGAAATGTATAATAGTGTGTTTAAAAAACTGTTGGATATTGGCGATTTTGTTGGTATCAAGGGTTTTGTTTTTCGCACACAAATGGGCGAAATTAGCGTTCATGCTCAGGAGCTTACTGTATTGAGCAAATCACTACGCCCACTTCCAATTGTAAAATACAAGGATGGAGTTGCTTTTGATGCATTCGAAGACCCCGAACAACGTTACCGTCAGCGCTATGTTGATTTGGTAGTGAATGAGGGTATTAAAGATATTTTTCTGAAACGTACACGCGTTTACAATTCAATGCGTGAATATTTCAATTCCGAAGGTTATATTGAGGTAGAAACACCTGTGTTGCAAGCCATTCCGGGTGGAGCATCGGCTCGTCCGTTTGTAACGCATCACAATGCCTTGGATATGCCGCTTTACATGCGTGTAGCTAATGAGTTATACCTCAAAAGACTTATTGTAGGTGGTTTCGAAGGAGTTTATGAGTTCTCCAAAAACTTCCGCAACGAAGGTATGGATCGCACACACAATCCGGAATTTACGGCTATGGAAATTTATGTAGCCTACAAGGACTATAATTGGATGATGACATTTACCGAAAATATGATTGAAAAAATTTGTATGGACGTAAATGGCACTACCGAATTGCAAGTGGGCGATAAAACCATCAGTTTTAAAACGCCATTTAAACGGGTAACCATGATTGATGCCATAAAAGACCATACAGGCATTGATATTAATGGAATGAACGAAGATGCATTGCGCGAAGTGTGTAAAAAACTGCATATTGAAGCGGATGAAACTATGGGTAAAGGCAAAATGATTGATGAGATTTTTGGCGAAAAATGTGAGGGTAATTATATTCAACCTACATTTATTACCGATTATCCAATGGAAATGAGTCCTTTGTGTAAACGTCACCGCGATAATCCCGAACTGACTGAACGTTTTGAGTTAATGGTGAATGGTAAAGAATTGGCCAATGCTTATTCCGAATTAAATGACCCTATTGACCAACTTGGACGCTTTCAGGATCAATTGAAACTGAGCGAAAAAGGCGACGACGAAGCTATGTTTATCGACATGGATTTTGTGCGCTCATTGGAATATGGTATGCCTCCAACATCGGGCATGGGAATAGGTATGGACCGTTTGGTAATGCTTATGACTGGTCAACAGGCTATTCAGGAAGTGCTTTTCTTCCCTCAAATGAAACCCGAAAAAGTGGTTAAAAAAGAAGGACCTGAAAAATTTATTGAATTGGGCATTCCTGCCGAATGGGCTGATGTGATAATGAAAACGGGCATTCAAACTGTTGATGCGCTCAAAGGACTGAATCCTAATAAATTTCATCAAGATATTTGTGGGTATAACAAAAAAAATAAACTGGAACTGAAAAACCCTACAAAGGAGGAAGTGGAAGGCTGGATACAATAGAACTGCCCCCAACCCCTAAAGGGGAGTAAATGAGGGTATTTACAGTGATTTGATTTTTTTTTGAAAAATAAAGAATTAAATAGACGAAAGTAATTTCTATTCCCCTTTAGGGGTTAGGGGCAGATATTTGTTTATTAAAAAAAAGTAATTTTATTCCCCTTTAGGGGTTAGGGGTCATGAACGAAAAAAGTAAAATAGCGGTTTTGGGTGGTGGTAGTTGGGCAACAGCTATTGCCAAAATTGCATTGGTTAACTCCAAGGAGATTAATTGGTATATGCGTAGGCAGGATCAAATTGATGAATTTATTCGTTTGAGCAAAAATCCATCCTACCTTACTGGCGTAAAATTCGATACCGACCGTATAAAATTCACAAGTAATATAAATCATGTGGTTTTAACTTCGGATATTCTTATTTTGGCTACTCCATCGCCTTTCTTGAAACAGCATCTCAAAAAACTAAAGCGAAAATTAGATAAAAAAATTATTGTTTCGGCTATCAAAGGTATTGTTCCTGACGAAAATATGATTGTTTCGGATTATTTTGAAGAGCATTACAATGTGCACAAAGACAATATGATGGTGCTGGCCGGACCTTGTCATGCCGAAGAGGTAGCGCTCGAACGACTTTCGTATCTTACCATAGGATGTTCCGACCGCGATAAAGCGCGCATGTTGGCACAACGATTTAATACCAGTTTTGTACGCACATCTATTAGCGACGATATTTTAGGTATAGAATATTCGTCGGTAATGAAAAACATTTACTCCATTGCAGCAGGTATTTGTCATGGCTTAAAGTATGGCGATAATTTTCAAGCAGTATTGATTTCCAATGCGATACAGGAAATTAGCCGTTTTTGCAATGCCGTTAATCCCATGCATCGCGACACGAACGAACCTGCCTATTTAGGCGATTTATTAGTTACAGCTTATTCCAATTTCAGTCGTAACCGCTTGTTTGGAACCATGATAGGTAAAGGTTATTCGGTTAAAACGGCTCAAATGGAAATGGA
Source organism: uncultured Paludibacter sp. (assembly GCA_964466415.1). Taxonomy (GTDB): domain Bacteria; phylum Bacteroidota; class Bacteroidia; order Bacteroidales; family Paludibacteraceae; genus Paludibacter. The sequence goes on along the minus strand of CAYXQZ010000062.1, from coordinate 173 downwards.
AATGATAGCCGAAGGTTATTATGCCGCCAAATGTATTCACGAGATAAACGAAAAATACCAAATTGATATGCCGATAGTGGATGCAGTGTACGAAATTCTCTACAATCGCTCGTCGCCCATACTCGAAATTCGCAAATTAACAGAGAAATTGAAATGATGTGATGATGTGATGA
>CAYXQZ010000061.1:14852-16621 GCA_964466415.1 uncultured Paludibacter sp. | reverse complement strand
ATTATAACTTTGCGGCAATCAATTCGAGTTCTGTTTTAATTATTGTATAAATATGTCGGTACCCGCAAAAACCCCTCGCAAACCTCGTAGAACCAAGGCAGCAATTGAAGTAGCTGTAATGGATGCTGTTAATGCATTAATCGAAGAAGTTGGATTTACAAAAGTTACACTTACCGGCATTGCTGCTCGGGCCAAAATTGAACCAACTGTTTTTTATCGTCGTTATTCAAACCTCGATGAATTATTTGATGTGTATACCCACAAGTACGATTATTGGCTAGCAGGTGTTACGGCTCTTATGCCCGAAGATTTGAGCGACGAAGAGAGCATGAAGTGGATTCTGCTAAATTTGACACGTGCGCTTCACAAAAACCGAGGCATGCAGCAAATGCTAATTTGGGAATTATCGGACGATAATCCTGTAACACGCCGCACATCCTTTTTACGCGAAAAAATTAACGAGGAGTTAATTAGAGCTTTGGAACTTAAGTTCAAAGATACGGGAGTAGATATGAGCGTGTTAGCAGCTTTGATTATTTCAGGTATCTATTATCTTATTCTACACCGCAATATGTCCACTTTCTGTAATGTAGATTTCTCATCAAAATCTGGTCGCGATAGACTTGAAAAAACTATTGATCAGTTAGTGTCTATTCTTTTTGCTACTATACGTATGCAACAAGATCAGGCTAAAAACGTTTAAAACCAATTATTTCACGAACTTCGCGAATGGTTTTGGCAGCGCTTTCTTGTGCTTTTTCCTTGCCTATTTGTGCTACGCGCGATACATACGCTTGGTCGGACGATATGGCTTTAATCCGCTCGCGCATTGGCTCCGTGAATGCAATCATATCTACAGCCAATTGTTTTTTCATATCGCCATACCTAATTTGGCAGGTATTGTATTGCTCCTCAAAAAACGACAATGTATCTGTTGTCGACACAACTTTCATAAGTTGAAATATATTCTGGATGGCATCGGGTTTTGGCTGATTAGGCTCAGTTGGCCCGCTATCGGTCACTGCTTTCATCACCTTTTTGCGAATAGCTTCAGGCTCGTCGGCAAAATAAATTGCATTGCCTTCGCCTTCGGATTTACCCATTTTGCCACTACCATTTAATCCAGGTATTTTTACCAATTCGTTTCCAAAATTAAATGCTTGTGGCTCTGGAAAATAATCCACATTAAACATCCGGTTGAATCGATTTCCGAATGTACGTGTCATTTCCAAATGTTGTTCCTGATCCTTGCCTACAGGCACTTTGGATGCTTTGTGAATTAAAATATCGGCAGCCATAAGCGTAGGATAAGTCAATAAACCAGCATTTACATTTTGTGGTTGTTGGCGGATTTTATCTTTAAACGAGGTGCAACGCTCCAACTCACCAATATAAGCATTCATATTGAGAAACAAATACAATTCAGCCACTTCGGGCACATCACTTTGTATATAAAGTGTTGCTTTTTCAGGATCAAGACCGGCAGCAAGGTATTCAACCAAAATCTGTTTTACATTTCCATGCAAATCTTGTGGTGTAGGATGTGTGGTAAGCGAATGATAATCGGCTATAAAAAAATAGCAATTATGCTCGTTTTGCATGGTTAAGAAATTGCGCAACGCGCCAAAATAATTTCCGAGATGTAAATTCCCGGTTGGGCGTATGCCGCTTACTACTGTTTCCATTAAAAGTTAGAAAATGAGAAATTAGAAAATAGAAATTTAATAACGCACGAAGTGCAAATATCCATAAATATCGGCGAACTTGCC
>CAYXQZ010000061.1:13435-14752 GCA_964466415.1 uncultured Paludibacter sp. | reverse complement strand
AGACATTAGACCTTGGTCTTTAGATTTTTTCCTTCTCTTTCATTTCGGCAGCAAAAATACTGAAAAATACGAAATATTGAAAGCTATTACACACAAAATAACTATTTAACCATGCATTTTGCTATAAATATGACTTTAATTGTCAATTTCGAGGAGGATTTTTCTTTAAAGTTACAAAATCGTTTCGTTTTCCTGCAAAAATATCATAACAATTGTACCAACATTCAAGAGTGCCATTTAGCAAATTAATACGACTGGATGATTTTAGTCCAATTTTATCCAAACATTCGATATGTGAGCTAATTAACCAACACTTTGAACCCTGAAATTTATGTTTAAAGGTAGAACCTATTGAGGCATATAATCCTAAAATATCATCGGATGTAATACGTTCGCCATAAGGAGGGTTAGTAACCAATAAACATCCTTCGGAAGGAGTTACAACATCTTTGATGCCTTTTACTTCCAAGCTAATGTATTTGGTTAAGCCAGCACTTTTCACATTCTGCTCACTAATACCAATGGCGCGTTGCGAAATATCCGAACCATAAATTTTGAAATTGAAAGGGCGTTCGTTGGAATCGTCGTGATAAATTTCATCGAAAAGCTCTTGGTCAAAATCGAGCCATTTTTCGAAACCAAACGATGACCGATACAAGCCTGGAGGAATATTTAATGCAATTAATGCCGCTTCGATCAACAAAGTTCCTGAGCCACACATTGGATCAATAAAATCGCTTTTTCCTTCCCAGCCTGCCATGAGCAACATGCCAGCAGCTAAAGCCTCGTTGAGTGGAGCTTCGTTTTGCGAAATACGATAGCCACGTTTGTGAAGCGAATCGCCTGAGCTATCGAGCAATACAGTACAACGCGTACCCGCAATGTGAATATGAATGGTGAGATGTGGATTGTCTAATTTCACCGAAGGTCGATCGCCGGTTTTATCGCGAAACCAATCAACAATTGCATCTTTTACACGATACGACACAAATTTTGAATGCTTAAACTCTTCCGAATAAACGGTGGCTTCGATAGCAAAAGTTGTTTTCAGCGACATAAAGTCGAGCCAATTAATGTCTTTCACCTTATCGTACACTTCATCGGCATCTTTAGCCGTAAATGTAGTAATGGTTTTAAGCACGCGCGATGCAGTACGCAAATGCATATTGGCTTTGTACATCAAGGCTTTATCACCTGTAAAACTCACTGCTCTGCGCTGCAATTCTACATTATTAGCACCTAATTTTACCAACTCAGTAGCCAGTACTTCTTCCAAACCCATAAAGGTTTTGGCAATCATTTCGTATTCCATCTATT
>CAYXQZ010000061.1:5384-13335 GCA_964466415.1 uncultured Paludibacter sp. | reverse complement strand
CATCACTTCCGCTGCACAATCTTAGCTCCGGGAGCTACATCGGTATCAACCCAGATATTACCACCAATAACAGCACCTTCGCCAACGGTAATTGTACCCAATATGGTTGAATTAGAGTAAATAACAACATTATCGTTGATACGCGGATGGCGTTGAATGCCTTTTATAGGGTTTCCATTTTCGTCCAACGGAAAACTTTTGGCACCCAAGGTAACTCCTTGATACATTTTTACATTTTTACCAATAATGGCCGTTTCGCCTATAACTACACCTGTGCCATGGTCAATAGTGAAATAATTACCAATAGTTGCTCCGGGATGTATATCTATACCCGTTTCGGAATGTGCAATTTCGGTAATAATGCGTGGAATAAGTGGTACGTTGAGTTTTAAAAGCTCATTAGCAATACGATAACTACTTATTGCACGTAAACCAGGATAGCAAAAAATTACTTCGCCAAAACTTTTGGCAGCGGGATCGCCATTAAAAGCGGCAATAACATCCGTGTGTAATTTCTCACGAATAATAGGTAATTGCAATATAAATTCGATGGCTTTTTCTTTGGATTGACGTTCAATTTCGGGACAAGGCTGCTCGTCGGCTCCTTTGTCGAACGATAAACCAGCTTTGATTTGCGAAGTAAGTAAAAATTGTAACCTATCAACATTAACACCAATGTGATACAACATGGTTTTGGAATTTACGGCAGCATTTCCAAAATATCCAGGAAAAAGTATAGAACGAATGAGTTTTACAATTTCGTTGAGTACATCAACCGAAGGCATTGGTGTAAGCTCATTGTGTTGATGACAAACATCTTTGAATCCGTTAATATCGGATAAAGTTTTTACTATGTCTAAAAGTTTCTTATTCATCAAGTGTGAATTATGAATTACGAGTTATGAGTAAATATGCATGATTGCTTTAATTGCATTTTCAGTTCGCTCATTGCCAACTCCCTGAATTATAGCATAAGGTATTCCTGTTTTTTCAATTTCACGTTTGTACCATTCGTAAAAAAACATGCGTTCGTCGCCTCCATGTTCACGTACTGTATCGGGCACCCATGGCAAATCGGGGTAACAAAGCAAGTAGAAATCAAAATAGTTCTTGCTCATACGCTTCGCAACAAAATCGGGTACTTGCTGATAACAATACTCAAACCATACTTTGGTAATTATCAACTCTGTATCGAAAAAAACGGGTTTTAAACTATCGCTTTGAGTACAAACATCTTGCTCTTCAATTTGTTTACGGGCAATGTTGCAAACATCGTCCATAGTGTAATCACGGTCGAGTTGTTCAATATATGTACGGGCAAATTCAGGCACAAACTCACCTTTGAAAAAATCTGCAAGTGCAACCGACAATTCCGATTTTCCGGTTGATTCCGGACCAACAAGGGCTATTTTCAACATATTGTCAGCTATAAATTACGGCATTTTCACAATTTTCCGTACCTTTGGATTTTTAAAATAAAATTATGTGCAAATTTACGACAATTATTCTGCTTTTCAACCTATTTTTGGTGTCTACTTTTGAAATAAAGGCTCAAAATGTAGATTTGGAACTTTTACATAAAGTTTATAACGTAAAAGAAACAGTAGGTTTATCACGCGCAATATCCTATTCTACCACCATTACAGCCTTTGGTGTTCCAGCTACTATGGCTACAATTGCATTGATAAAAAAAGATGATGATTTATTAAAAAGCGCCATTTATACCACGGCAGCTTTAGGAGTTAACTCGGTACTTACTTACTCTTTAAAACACAGCATTGACCGAAAGCGTCCTTATATTGCATATCCAACCGAATTTATACGTCTAGACGAATACTCAGGTGGCTCACCATCGTTTCCATCCGGACATACCTCGCTTGCATTTACTACGGCAACAGCATTGAGTCTGAAATTTCCAAAATGGTATGTAATAGCACCTTCGTTTGCATGGGCTGGCTATGTGGGCTACTCGCGCATGAATTTGGGTGTGCATTATCCGTCGGACGTAATGGCTGGAGCTATTTTAGGAGCTGGAAGTGCCTACCTAACCTACAAAATAAACCAATGGTATTGGAAAAAAAACGATAATAAAAAACTTATAGGACTTGAAGCGTTTAAATTATAGGGTTTAAATAAAATTGACTTCGGGTGTAAGATGTATTCCAAATTTTTCGAATACCGATTGCTGAATTAATGTGGCTAAATGGGCAATTTCGGCGCCTGTAGCACCTCCTTTGTTTACCAATACAAGAGCCTGATTGTGATGAACACCCGCATTGCCAACCGTTTTTCCCTTCCATCCACATTGGTCGATAAGCCATGCAGCCGGAATTTTCTCCAATTCGTTTGAAACATAATAATGAGGTATTTCGGGGTAGTTAGATTGTATGTTTTCGAATTGCATACGGCTAACAACAGGATTCATAAAAAAACTTCCTGCGTTTCCAGCTAATTTAGGATCAGGCAATTTGCTTTCGCGTACTGCTATTATGGTATTGCGAATATTGCTTAAAGTTAGCGTACCTTTTTGTAATACTTGTGACTCAAGGTGTTGGTAGCCGAGTTTGAAAGCAGGATTCTTCTGTAGTTCAAAAATCACCGACGTTATAGCAAATTGACCTTTCAACTCTTGCTTAAAAATACTTTCGCGATATGCATAATTACAATCGTGATTATTGAAAATTTCTTTAGCTCCTGTTTTTAAGTTTATGGCATGTACCTCTTTAATCACATCGCACACTTCTACTCCATAAGCACCAATATTCTGAATGGCCGATGCACCCACTTCACCTGGAATTAGCGATAAGTTTTCAATTCCTCCCCAGCCATTTTCCACAGCATAAGCCACAAAATCGTCCCAAACTATACCTGCTCCTACTTGAACAGCTACAGTTGAATCGTTTTCGCCAACAATATTAATATATTTAATTTCAGAGTGTAGAATTGTTCCGTCAAAATCGCTCAAAAACAGCAAATTACTGCCACCACCAATATGCAATACTTTATTGTTAAGTATTGTACCCGACTGAATTAACAGCAATAATTCTTCTTCCGTTTTATAATGTATCAGCAATTTAGCTTTCGCTTCAATTCCAAAAGTATTTAATTCAATCAACGATGCACTTTCAATTTTTTTCATTCACTGTTATATTTACAACAAAAAAACTGAATGGAGTTATATCATCAAATGTAATTTCGAAAAATACTCCATTTTAGAAGGAAGTACAAAGTTAAGCTTTTTTCGTGAACATACAACGGATGCTTCTTTATGCATAGCTGTACTTAATTTTACCTAAAAATCTTAATAATTTCGCTGGAATTACTGTCTGCTACTTTTAAAAAGTAAAATCCTGGTTTTGAGAGATGAATTGAAGCTAGAGGTGAGTTGTGTTGGTTAGCCTGAATTATTTGACCACTAGCATTGTATAAGGTTAAATATGCATTTTTTGGAATATTTTGAACATTCAAGGTGCTAGATTGTACATTCCATGCAACTTTTCGTTTCGCAATTCGAGCCGTATTTGTAGTGATATCGGTATGTGCTTTAATCTGATTCGACTCAGTTGGGTTAGTAATTCCTTGTGGTTTAATGGTGAAATAATAGGTTGAGTCAGTGTTTAGCCCTGTTATAGTATAGGTTGTGGTATTTCCAACTGGTTTAGGATAGTTATTTTCAACAACACGATACATAATGGGGATAAGCTCTTCCACTTTTAGGTAATCAATATATACCCTTTTGCCAGCTATGGCCGAAAATGCGAGCACGGTATTAGCGGTTTTGGGTGAAATGTCAATTGTAAATGTTTGGTTAGCAACAGCTGTTGTCCATACAGCTTGTTCAATATTATTAGCAGTAAAAGTAAGTTTTGCACCAGTATCGGAGGAATACTGACGCGCTTTTACAGTAATGCGCGCTCCATTTTCGCTCAGATTCATAGGTTCTATGCTCAATTTGCCGTAGGTGCTTGTTGACCCCAACTTAAAATTGCTTGCTGTGGCTTGATCAGTATAACCTTCGCGCGACCAAGTATTCGAAATTGTAAATATAAACTCTTCGTCCACTTTGGTTACCGCATTAAATGTACCTGTAGGTCGAAGTGAAAACACATTCAATTCATAGCCTGTAGCGCCGTTAGCTATTGTCCAATTGGAATCAAAACCCGTTGACCGTATGTTGGTTGCAGGTAATGCAACAAAGGCATCCGAAATTTCAGTTTTCAGTTTCACCGAGAGCGCAGTTATACCGCCTCCGGACACATTTAAAAATGCTGATTTCATTCCAGCTTGCTGTCCGCTTACAGTTATTATAAGTTCGGTGCCTGCTTCAGCCTCCGCTTTCGGGATACTAGTGCGCGACAAAGTATAATTTACTGCATTTGTGCCACTTAACGAAAAATTTAATTGCCCAGTAAGGTTGTTGGCTTTAATAGGTATGTTAAATGTAATTGGCTTTTGAACGTAAACCAAAGGTGTGGTTACACTATCGTTGTTATCGGGGTAATTGAGATACGGGAAACTGACTGATCCGTTCTCGGTAAAGGGCATGGTAATACGATTTCCCCAAACGTATTCGGCCATAAGCGGAAAATCGATGTATGGATTTCGATTGCCTTGAATACTGTAAATTATGTTGTTTCGATTAGTTTCTTTTGTGCTCACAGGATCTTGTCTACTCCATTGCAACAATAAATCCAGTGCCCATTTTTCGAAAACAGGGTAGGTGTTGTTATCCAATTGATGCTCCGAATCTGCTGTCCAAAGTGGTGCATAATCTTCGTAAGCAGTTACCATATACATATAAACACGTGCAAAATCGCCTTTGTATTCGTCGGCTGGCTCCCATGCCGACAGCAGATAACCTGTTTTTTGTTTGGTTTTGCCCACTTTTATCACGCCATTGGTATAGGTAAGGGTTGAGTCGATAACCGACATAACAAAAGCACTTTTGCGCTGGTTAGCCGTAGCGTCGGAAGGGTTGAGATGATGTAAATCTTTGTAGGCTTGTGTTTCGGTGCCGCCCCACCAACTTTTGGCAAACGAATGTTCAATATTCATCCCTGTAACAGCCAAATTGCCATTGAAAACACGAACCACATCCGAATACATATCCCAAATTGAGCCATCGGTAGGACGTACATCTGTTTGCACAAAACCCGACCACGTTTTGCCATCGCCTCCACCGTAACTGAGTACTGTGGCTGTCTTTATTCTGTGGTGTAATGCTGTTTTTAGAGATGACTTTTTAAGTCCCACTACAGTGCTGTAATAGCCTGGTGGAATTTGAGAATAGCTTGTAATCGAAATTACAAGTAAGAATACAAGATTCTTAAATTTAGACATTTTGTTTCAGTTTAAGCAGTTTATCACACTGCTATTTTTTAATTACTCTGAAACAAATAAAAAATCAAGCAAGATATAGTGGTGTATGTTTTTTTAATAACAATTTCAACTTCAGAAAGGTTTAATAAACTACTTTTAGACTAACCGAATTATTGCTAGTCAGAATTTGAATAATATAAACACCTTTTGTTGAAAGATTTAGGATTGCATTTTTATTTTCACTTAAAATTGAAGTGATTCGTTTTCCTGAAATATCCGAAACTACAATTTTGCAATTGTGCGGAAGCCCTGTTAAAAGCACTCCATTGGACGATTTACTCCAGCTTATTGTACTGCCATTTAAATTAGGCAATGCATTAGCAAGTAATGTTTTAACCAAAACTGGATCGGTTTTAATACTTGAATTGTTTTGTGGACTTACAGTGTAATAATAAATGGAATCGCTTTCGAGGCCATTAACTGAATAGCTCAATACATTTCCAACCAACTTAGGATAACCTGCAACGGTTACTGGAGTTGCTCTTGCTGCTACATTTTCTACTTTTACGTAATCTACATAAACGCGTATGCCTTTTGCAGCACTAAAACTTAATGTGGATGTTGTTGTTGCTTGTGGTATTTCTAAGGTATATGTTTGAAAATCGGCGGTTGTTGAATACGATTCAAGTTCCTGATTGTTTAGTGCAATTGTAACTGGTGCTCCAGCATCTCCCGTAAACTGTTTTGCTTTAAATGTCAATACGTTATTTTGGCCTGACAAATCAAATGCAGGAGTTGTTATTTTGCCAGGGTTGCTACCTGATGCCAATCGTATTGAACCCGCTAAAATTTTATCAGTGTAACCTTCGCTAATCCATGTTGTAGGCAGGCCGCTTGTAAAATCTTCCTCCAGCAGTTTTACCGTTTGCGAAGCTCCGTTACTTTGAAGCGAATAAACATCCAACATATAATTGGAAGCGCCGGCGGATGTGGTCCATTTGGCTGTAAAGCTATTGCTGCTAATGTCAGTTGCTGCTAGTGCCATAAAATTGTCGGACGATTGTGCGGTAAGATTTACACTTACCGAAGTAATTCCACCTCCCGACAATTGAAGGGTTGCTGTATGTGTTCCAATTGTTTGAGCACTGTAGTTGATGTTTAATGTAAAGCCAGCTTCTGCCTGAGTTTTTGTAATGGAAGTGGAGCTGATTGAAAATAACGAGGCATTGGTGCCGCCAATTGTTGCGGTTAAATTACCTGTTAGGTTGTTAGCTTTAATTGTAACCGATGTTGATTGAGCTTGCTGATAGGCTGTTTTCCCAAAATCAACTACCGAACCATTGGTTGGAAGCGAAAGATAAGGCGAATTAGTATTTGTCGACGACCAAGGCTGTCCTTTTTTATTTCCCCAAACAAATTCAGCTAAATCAGGATAGTCGATATACGGATTTCGATTGTTTTGAAAACCATAAATCACGTTATTTCGATTTATTTCTTTTGTGCTTACAGGGTCGAGGCTGTTCCAGGCCAACATAAGCGTATAAAACCACGATTTATATGCCGGATAGGCATTGCCTGCTAAAATTTGATTTGCCGAACCATTATTTGCCCAGCCACCAATTTTCGATTCGTATCGGGTAGCCACATAAAAATACATGCGTGCAAAATCGCCTTTATATTCGTCGATTGGTTCAAATACTGTTCCTGAATAGCCTGTTGCAGGGTCGGAAGTTCCTAATTTGCTGCCATTAGTCGAAGTCCACGAAGCCGTTTTTACTTTTCCGTGTGGAAAACTGCTTCTGCGATTATTCACGTAGCCATCGGTAGGGATTAAATGATGTGCATCCGAACGCTGTGGAGTAGCATTTCCCAACCACGAATCGCAAAAAGTATGTTCGCGGTTATAGCAATCGCCCTCTGTTTTGTAGCTGCCACATGTTTCGCTGCCATGTGCGAAATAATAATTAGCTGTTCCATCGGCTTTTACCGAATACATATCCCAAACTTTGCCATTGGGTAAATTGTCACTGGTCTTATATATATTGTATAAACCATCGTAGCCATTGTCGTCGTAATTGGCCGATATAATAGTTGCTAACTGCGATTTTAGTGCTGCTTCGGTTTTGCCTTCGGCGGCTGAGTAGTATCCGGTTGGGATTTGGGCTGCGAGCGATAACGCCAGTAGTAAAAAGAACTGGAAAAAAAATGTTTTCTTCATTATAAAATAAATTATTATAGACATTAAAAGAGAAATTGCTTTTAATTTACAATTTCTCTTTTATTAAAAATATATTGCTGATTATTAATTATTTACCACAAATTTCTGAATCGCTTTTCGATTGCCCATTTGTAGTTCAATAAAATACATACCATCGTTAAGCTGTTCAATTGAAATGGTACCCGAAGTATTTAATTTCTTGCTCTCAACTAGCATACCATTGAGCGAAATTATACGGTAAGTTGTGTTTTGTTCGTCGGTTTTAACATTCAGAAATTTCGAAGCAGGATTAGGCGAAACACTAAATTCAATTTTCAAATCATCAATGCCCGAAGTTGTCGACCATTGAATCCCTTTTTTTGTTCCCCAAATATGTTCTGCTAACATAGGATAGTCGATAAATGGGTTGCGATT
>CAYXQZ010000061.1:3071-5284 GCA_964466415.1 uncultured Paludibacter sp. | reverse complement strand
AATTTACGCATATCGTTTTGTTTTTAAATAAAGGGCGACAAATGTAGTTAATATGTTTCTAATTTCAATCATATTTCTCTGAAATGTTTATTAAATTGGAATAATTATACTTTTTTGAGAAGTGAATATCGATACTTAAAGTAGATATATGCAATGTAGCTTAATATAGTGTAAAATTTTCCCCCACTTTGCTTTTCAATTCTATGAAATTCACCACAAATAATCTATTTCTTTTAATATCTGATATTTAATTAAAATGTATTAGCGCCGAAACTGTTAATAACTTGTTGAAAAGCTTGTTGAAAATAGCAAAAATTGAGCTAAAAAGCTGTTGATAAATTTTTTGTGGGTGAATGTGGGGAATATGAAAAACTTTTTATACTTTTACCGATGAATATTAAAGCACAAAAACAATGTCGAATTTTATAGGTAAATATGAAGCAAAAGCCGATGTAAAGGGAAGAGTATTCGTTCCATCGACATATCGCAAACAATTGCCCGAAGGCGAAAAGGAGCGAATTGTGATGCGAAGAGATCCTGAAAACGACTATTTAGTGCTTTATCCGGTGGAAGTTTGGACTAAAATGGTGCAGGATTTAAAATCGAACCTCGACGATTGGAATCCCGAAGATCAATTATTGCTTATGCAATTTGTATCGGATGCCGAATGGTTGGACATTGATTCACAGGGACGAATTCTACTATCGAAACGCCACCTGCAAAGTATTGCTGTTGAAGGAAATGACATGTTATTTGTAGGTTTATTGGATAAAATAGCTGTTTGGAGCAAAGCCCGCTACGAACAGTCGATGCAAGTTAAAACTGATTTTGCTGCACGGTTAAAAAGTAAAATGATGAAAAAAGAACCCCTAGCACCTAGAGGGGAATAAATATCGTTAAGCAACACATAATGAGTAAGTCAAAAAAGAAAACAAATAAAATCATACAGCCTCCAGTTTTAGCAGGAGACACTATGACTGAGCTTGCTTATCATGTTCCAGCTTTATTAAGTCAGACTATCGAAGGTTTAGCTATTAAACCCGATGGAATTTATGTGGATGTGACTTTTGGTGGCGGCGGTCATTCAAAAGAGATTTTGAATCACTTAGGACCCAAAGGCAAATTGTTTGGTTTTGACCAGGACTTAGATGCTATTGAAAATATAATTGAAGATAAGCGCTTTACATTTGTTCGAAGTAATTTTAGATACTTGATTAATTTTTTGAAGTATCATGGAGTTGAAAAAGTGGATGGTATATTAGCCGATTTGGGCGTATCGTCGCACCATTTTGATGAAGCCGAGCGCGGTTTTTCGTTCCGATTTGATGGAGACTTGGATATGCGTATGAATACCGAATCGAAAATTACAGCTTCAACCATATTAAACACTTACGCAGAAGAAGACTTGGCAACCGTTTTTTATTTGTATGGTGAGCTACACAATTCGCGCAAGATAGCTCGAACAATAGTTCAAAGTAGAGCAAATGAGCCAATTACACGCATTTTTCAATTTATTGAAATACTGAAACCTTATTTCGGACGCGAGAAAGAAAAAAAAGATATGGCACGCGTTTTTCAAGCTTTACGCATTGAGGTAAACAAAGAAATGGAAGTACTCGAAGAATTATTGATACAAAGTTTGGAAGTGCTAAATCCGGGTGGACGTATTGCCATTTTAACGTATCATTCGCTCGAAGATAGGTTGGTGAAAAACTATTTCCGTAGCGGAAATTTTGAAGGAAAATTGGAAAAAGACTTTTATGGCAATATCATTGCCCCACTTAAACAAGTGAACACCAAAGTGATTGTTGCCACCGAGGATGAAATAAATAGAAACCCACGTGCCCGTAGTGCCAAATTGAGAGTTGCAGAAAGATGAGTTGGATACGCAAAATAGCAGAAGCCATAAAGGGTAATGAAGATTTCAATGATTTGAAATCGAGTACCTTGCGCGACATTATTAATGGTAATATCCTGACAAAAAAGTTTTTACAAAAACAATATCCATTTCTTATTATGTTGGCTTTTATTGCTTTTTTGTATGTTGATAATCGGTATTATTGCGAAACACAATTATCAAAAGCATTGAAATTAAAACGCGAAATACAAGACATAAAATACGAATCGCTCACAATATCGGCCGAGCTGATGGAAATTAGCCGACAATCGAATGTTCGTAAAATGATTTATGACAGAGGATTAACGCTTTCGGA
>CAYXQZ010000061.1:0-2971 GCA_964466415.1 uncultured Paludibacter sp. | reverse complement strand
AAAATGGCAGGCAAACGCGATAGCATAGTTTTACGATTTGGAGTAGTATACTTTGGTATAGTACTACTTTTTGTGGCTGTATTGGGACGTATTATTTATTTACAAACTGCCGAAAAAAAAGCATGGATGGCTGTAGCTGCCAAAAGCAAAAAGACTGACATACTTGTAAAACCTAACAGAGGAAATATTTATGCGTGCGATGGTCGATTAATGGCAAGCACCATTCCTACGTACTATGTTTATATGGATACGCGCGTACCAGCTCTGCGCGAAGATGATGGTAAATTATTCAAAGATAAAGTGGATTCACTGGCTACAAGTTTAGCCACTTATTTTGCCGACCGTACAGCCAACGACTATAAAATAATGCTCAAAAGAGCTTATCGTGAACGTAAAGGCGAAGTGCAAATATATCCCAAGCGCATTACTTATGCTCAACTGAAAGTGCTTAAAAAAATGCCATTATTCCGAATGGGACGCATTAAAAGTGGACTAATAACCAAAGAAATGCTTCGGCGCGAAAAGCCATTTGGGTCGTTGGCATCGCGCACCATAGGCGACATTTACGCAGAGGATTCGAAAGGTGGTAAAAATGGCTTAGAATTGTATTTCAATAAAGAGTTGCTTGGAACTCCAGGCATTTCGATCATGCAGAAAGTGGCTAATAGGTTGGAAGAAACCATTCAGGTTGAGCCAATTAACGGGTTGGATATTCTGACTACCATAGATTTAAACATGCAAGATATTGCCGAAAAAGCATTGGTTGATAGTATGCGTTCGTTCGATGCTTCAACGGGTTATGCCCTTGTAATGGAGGTAAAGACAGGCGAAATGAAAGCTATTGTTAACATGTACCAAAATCCGGATGGCACATTTACCGAAAATAAAAACGGTGCTGTTTCGGATCAGGTTGAACCCGGCTCAACATTTAAAACATTCTCGCTCATTGCATTACTTGACGAAGACAAAGCGAAAATTACAGACGTAATGCATACTGGAGGTGGCGTACATGCATTTGCAGGTAGAAATATGAACGACCACAATGCTAAAAAAGGAGGTTTTGGAAGTATTACACTTGCCGAAGCAATGCATGGATCATCAAACGTAGCTATTTCAATGGCAGTGGTAAATGCATGGGGCGACAACCCTTCGGGATATGTTGAAAAATTGTACGAAATGGGCATGAATGAGAAATTTGATTTGGAAATACCCGGAAATTCAGGCCCGAAAATTCGCCACCCGAAAGACAAAGCACAATACTGGTCGGCCACAAAGTTACCTTGGATGTCAATAGGTTACGAATCGCAAATTCCCCCCATTTACACCCTAGCCTATTACAATGCTATAGCAAACAAAGGTAAATTAATTCGTCCATTCTTTGTGAAAGCCATCATGCGCAATGGGTTGAAAATTAAAGAATTTGCTACCGAAACTGTACGTGAGCAAATATGCAAGCCAACTACTTTACAAATTGTACACGAAGCCTTGTTGGGTGTTATGGAAGCACCAAAAGGAACTGCTCATAATGTGCGGTCGAAACATGTACGCATTGCAGGTAAAACAGGAACGGCTCAAATATCGAAAGGCGCAGCAGGATATAAAGCTGGCGGCACAAGTCATCAGGTGTCATTTTGTGGCTATTTTCCGGCCGACGATCCGCTTTATACTTGTATTGTTGTAATACGTGAACCTAAGAAAGGATATCCTTCGGGAGGTAAAATGGCTGGCTCGGTTTTCAAAAGTATTGCCGAAGAAATAATGGCTCTAAAATCAAATTTAAAACCAGAACATTTAAAGCTCGACACTACAGCTATTTATCCTTATTTCCCACAAGCTAAAGGGGGTTATGCACGGGCTTTAAATTCGGTAATGTCTAATTTAAATTTGAATATTAGAACAACAAACACAAACTGGATAAGTACACATACAACTGATAGTGTGCTGGATATTAAACCGTTGAAGGTTTTCAAAAATAAAATGCCTGATTTACAAGGAATGGGAGCCAAAGATGCCATGTATTTATTGGGTCAAATGGGCTTACGTGTGCAAGTAAATGGTCGCGGTAAAGTTGTTTCGCAAAATATATCTGTCGGAAATCTAGTCACAAAAGGTCAATTAGTGCGAATACAGTTGAATTAGTTAGGAATTACGAGTTACGAGTTAGAAGAAAAAATATTATATTTTAATAGTATGAATTTAGATAAACTGCTTCAAAACATAAAAATAATTTCAGTATCAGGAAATACCGATATTGATGTTACTGCGGTGCAATTCGATTCTCGAAAGGCGACTGCAAATTCATTATTTGTGGCTACTTGTGGTTCGGCTGTTGATGGTCACGATTTTATTAATATGGCCATCCAAAATGGTGCTTCGGCAGTAATTTGCGAAAAAATGCCTGACGAAAAATCACCAAATATTACATATATTCAGGTCGAAAACAGTTCAGAAGCTTTAGGTAAATTGGCTTCGGCCTGGTTCGATTTTCCATCAGCCAAACTTACATTGGTTGGCGTAACAGGAACAAACGGAAAAACAACTATAGCCACATTGCTTTACAAATTGTTTGGTGAGTTAGGCTTTAAAGTAGGTCTGCTATCTACTGTTTGTAATTATATCGATAAAAAAGCTATTGAGGCAACACATACAACTCCTGATTCGTTGGCATTGAACGAATTACTTGCCAATATGGTTGATGCTGGTTGCGAATATGCATTTATGGAAGTAAGTTCACACTCGGTGGATCAACGACGCATTGCAGGACTTGAATTTGACGGAGGAATTTTTACCAATATTACACGCGACCACATTGATTATCATTTGACTTTTGAAAATTACCTAAAAGCAAAAAAAGGATTTTTCGACGCACTTTCGGCCGAAGCATTTGCGCTCACTAATGCTGATGACAAAAACGGTTTGGTGATGCTGCAAAACTCAAAAGCCAGAAAATATACTTATTCGCTGCGCGGCA
>CAYXQZ010000060.1:0-17109 GCA_964466415.1 uncultured Paludibacter sp. | reverse complement strand
TACCTGCTGAGCTACTAAATCATCAACATTATTTTGCTTGTCAGAACTAAGTGATTCAGCTGGGGCTCGAACCCAGGACCCCATCCTTAAAAGGGATGTGCTCTACCTGCTGAGCTACTAAATCGATTCTTAAAAAGCGACTGCAAAGATACAGCATTTTTTGAAAATAGCAAATACCATTTGAGAGATTTTGTCATTATTTTGAAATGTAAATCATAAAGTTCAGTAAATAAGTGTTTTGTGTGATTTTTTGTAGATGTTTTTTGATGTGTTATTCTGCTTTTTCTGTTTTATTTTGCGTAAAGTATGCTTTTTTTGAGCCAATTTTAATGTGATTTTTACACTGTCTTATGTCAATTTTGTTAATATCTAATGCTTCATCCTTTAGTTTGTACTATTCAAAAAACGAAAAATAATATTTAATTATAAAAATCAAATCAACATATTATTTATTTCAATCAAATAATTGTACTTTTGCATCAAATTAAACATTTTGAGTAATTTGATGTATATCTTTTGGACTTTGTTGTTTTCTGCCTTTTTTTCGGGTATGGAAATAGCTTTCATTACGTCCAATAAACTGCGTTTTGAATTGGATAAAAAGCAAAAGAATTTATCAACAAGTATACTTGCTATTTTCTTTAAAAATCCTCAACAGTTTATTGCTACTATGTTAGTTGGCAACAATATAGCATTGGTTATTTATGGATTATTAATGGCACAATTGCTTACTCCGCTTTTCTTGTGGGCCAATAATCAGTTAATTATTACATTGTTTCAGACTATTATTGCTACAACCATAGTGCTCTTTACTGGTGAATTTTTACCAAAAACAATTTTCAGAATTAATCCAAACTTCTGGATGCATGCTTTTTCGGGCGTTTTGTTTTTCTTTTATATAATATTGTATCCTATTTCAAAATTCAGTTCATGGATATCGTTTACAATGTTAAAATTGCTTGGCGTTTCGGTTGAGAAAGGCCTTGAAGAAAATGTTTTTTCGCGAATTGATTTAAACTATTTACTGCAGGATAGTATCGAGTTTTCGGCCAATGTAAATGACATGGAGAATGATGTTAAAATTTTTCAGAACGCCCTCGATTTTTCAAAAGTTAAACTGCGCGATTGTTGTGTGCCACGTACCGAAATTATAGCTTTGGATTGCAATGTAAGCGCTCAAACTTTAAAACAAACCTTTATCGAAACTGGCTTTTCGAAAATCCCTATATACAAATCGGACATAGATAATATTATAGGGTATATTCATTCGTCCGAAATGTTTGAACATCAATTAGATTGGAAAAAATATATTAACCAAATTCCCATTGTGCCTGAGAATATGGCTGCTCAAAAGCTGATGAAACTGTTTATGTTACAGAAAAAAAGTATGGCAGTTGTAGTGGATGAGTTTGGAGGTACTGCTGGAATTGTAACCTTAGAGGATATTGTAGAGGAGATTTTTGGTGAAATTGAAGATGAACACGATGTACGCGATTTTGTTGCTGAGAAAATTGGCGAAAACGAGTATTTATTATCGGGTAGGATTGAAGTGAAACAGGTGAATCTGAAATTTAACCTTGATATACCCGAATCAGATGAATACGAAACAATAGCTGGATTTATTTTACATTATCATCAAAATTTCCCAAAATTGAACGAGCAAATTAAAGTAATGGGCTTTAATTGTCGATGCGTGAAGGTAAATAATAATCGGGTCGAAATGGTAAAAGTTTCAAAATAATTTTAATTTCCACTTATTCAACAGTTTTTTTTTGTATATTCGTGCCCTCAAATAAAAAGGTATTTAATTTTAACAATATATATATTATTTAAAAATGGCAATTTTAGGAAAAATAAGAAGCAAAGGAGTTTTACTCATGCTTGTAGTAGGTTTTGCATTGTTTGCATTTATTATTGGTGATGCTTTAACACAAGGATCAAGTTATTTTAATAAATCGCGCGAAACAGTAGCTGAGATTGATGGCGACGAAATCAATATTAAAGATTTTCAAGCATCTATCGATCAAATGGTTGAAGTTTATAAAATTGAAACTGGTCAAACTGAGTTAACCGAAGATATTAACTCACAACTTCGTACTTCGGTTTGGGAAAGTTTGGTAAACGAAAAACTATTGTATGCTGAAGCTGAAAAATTAGGATTAGCAGTTAGCAAAGATGAATTGTCAGATCGTTTGATTGGTAATAATATACATCCACTTATTGCACAGCGTCGTGCTTTTGCTGGCGAAAACGGACAATTTAGCAAACCTGCTCTTATTCAATTTTTAAATAGTTTAGATGTAACTCCTGAAAACGAAGAAATGCGTGTTCAAATGGAACAAGCTAAATCCTATTGGAAATTTTGGGAGAAAAATGTAAAAATGACTATTTTACAAGAAAAATACAATGCATTAATTGCTAAAACTGTAACAGCTAATACATTGGATGCAAAATCGGAATACGAAGCATCCAAAAAGAGTGTTGATGTAAACTATGTAGTTCAGCCTTATTTTACAATATCCGATTCAACTATTGAGGTTTCGAAAAGTGAAATAAAAGATCGGTTCAATAAAATGAAAAAACAATTTAAACAAGAAGCTAGTCGCTCAGTAAATTATGTTGTTTTTACAGTTAAACCTTCGGCCGAAGATTTTAAAAAAGCTGAAACTACTATGAATAGTTTGGCTGGTGAGTTCAGAACTACTGCTGATATTGTAAGTTTAGTAAACTCAAATTCTGAAGTTCGTTACGATGGTAAACCATATTCGGAAACTACCGTGCCTGCTAGCCTGAAAGATTTTGCATTTGGAAATATTGCAGGAGCAGTTGCTGGACCAGTATTTAACAACAATAGTTATACCATGGCCAAAGTAATGGAAACTGGAATTATGCAATCGGACTCAGCAAAATTACGTCATATTTATCTTGCCAAAGCTGACGAAGCCAAAGCGGATAGTATTTTAAAAGTAATTGGTGCAGGTGGTGATTTTGCAGCCTTGGCTCTTCAGTATTCAGCAGTAAAACAAACAGCAGCTAATGGTGGCGAAATAGGTTGGATTATGCCTGATGTGAAAGGGTTGGACAAAGAAATTATTACTAAATCGTTTGCAAGTGCAGTAAATGGTATTTTTACAATTAAAAATGATCAAGGAACTCAAATTTTTCAGGTAACCGAAAAAACAGCTCCTCGTAGAAAAGTGAAATTAGCTATTTTAGAAATTAAAGTGGCAACAAGTAATATGACAGTAAGTAAAATTTACAACGAAGCTAAACAATTTGCTGCTGAATTATCAGGTGATAAATTTGATAAAAAAGCACAAGAAAAAAATTATGCCGTTCGCACTGCTTCGGAACTTCAAGCTACTACTCCTAAAATTGCTGAATTTGACCAATCGCGTCAGATAATCCGTTGGGCTTTCGAAAACGATAAAGGTACTGTATCGGATGTATACGATTGTAATAATAATTTTATAGTTGCTACAGTTACTGAGGTGAACGAAAAAGGTTATCGTGCCATCGAAAAAGTATCGGATCAAATTAAAGCTGAACTTGTACGTGAGAAGAAAGCAGAACTTATGATTGAAAAACTCAAAGCGCAGCTTGCTAAAACTCCTTCAATACAAAGCCTTGGTGCTGCTATTGGTAGCGAAGTGAAAGTAGCTCCAGCTGTAAACTTTGGTGCATATCAGTTTGGTGTTGCTGGTTTCGAACCTGCAGTTGTTGGTAAAGTATCGGTATTGGCTGTTAATAAAATATCGGAACCTATTAAAGGTAATGCTGGGGTTTATGTAGTTTTACCTACAAACCAACAAGTAAGCAATGCACCTTTCGATGCCAAAATGCAAATTATGATGTTGAATTCACGCATGAGTTATTCATTACCTTATGCTATTATTCAGGATATGAAGGATAAAGC
This sequence comes from uncultured Paludibacter sp., assembly GCA_964466415.1. Classification (GTDB taxonomy): domain Bacteria; phylum Bacteroidota; class Bacteroidia; order Bacteroidales; family Paludibacteraceae; genus Paludibacter. The sequence continues at coordinate 13,193 of CAYXQZ010000060.1, read as the reverse complement.
TGATATTGTTGATAACCGCATTAATTTCTTCTAATTACAAACAATATTATTCATTATATAGTAAACGGAGTGAAGTTATTCATTCCGTTTTCTTTTTGCTGTAGTTTAAATTCGTATCTTTGCAAACTATTTCAGATTTCAGTTTGTTTAAACTCTTCAAACTCTTCAAACCTTTCAAACTCTTCAAACAAATCAAACTCTTCAAACATTCATGAACCCTCAAATAAAAACTCCATTAATAGGTAAAACTGTCGACGAAATTAAAACCATAGTTGCACAACTTGGTATGCCAGCATTTACTGCCAAGCAAATTACAGATTGGATTTATAGTAAACGCGTTTTTTCGATCGACGAAATGACTAACCTGTCGTTAAAAAATAGAGAGATATTGGCTGTAAGTCATGAAGTGGGGCGCGCCTTACCTTCGCAGGAATCGGCTTCGGTGGATGGAACCAAAAAGTATCTTTTTACTACACCTGACGGAAATTTTATCGAAACCGTTTATATCCCCGATGAGGATAGGCATACGCTGTGTGTATCGTCGCAAGTAGGTTGTAAAATGAATTGTTTGTTTTGCATGACAGGAAAACAAGGATTTACGTCCAATCTTTCGGCAGCAGAAATATTAAACCAAATACTCTCAGTTCCCGAAGCAGATAAACTTACCAATCTTGTGTTTATGGGCATGGGCGAGCCTATGGATAATTTGCCAAACTTGCTACGTGCCTTGGAAATACTGACAGCCGATTATGGCTATGCTTGGAGTCCTCGCCGCATTACAGTTTCTACCATTGGTGTTATTCCTAAAATGAAAATCTTTTTGGAACATACAAAATGCCATTTAGCTATTAGCATGCACTCGCCATTTACCGATGAGCGACTGAAAATTATGCCTGTCGAAAAGCCATTTCCTATTGCCGAAGTATTTGCTGAGTTGAAAAAACATGATTTTAGCCACCAACGTCGTGTGTCGTTTGAGTACATTATGTTCGATGGATTTAACGACTCTATGCGCCATGCTGTAGAAATGGTTCGCTTACTTAAGGGCATTGATTGCCGCGTAAATTTAATTCGTTTTCATGCCATACCTAATGTAGATCTGAAAACATCGAACGAAGATAAAATGGTGTTTTTCCGCGATTATCTCACTTCGAATGGCATTACTACTACTATTCGAAAATCACGTGGCGAAGATATTTTTGCTGCTTGTGGCATGCTTTCCACACTCGAAAAACAAAAATCGAAAGTAGAAACAGTTTAACTCCACGCTAAATAATTACGATTATTATTCAATAATGGTTTTTTATTCATTTTTTTGTATACATTTGCTGTGTAATAATTCTCATATATTCATCTTTAAAACTCAACTACCATGATTCTTTTAATTATTGTCGGCATTGTTATTTTTGCTGTGGGATATGCAGCTAAAAAAGCGAATTCTCCTATTTATCCTTACAGTGGAATTATCAAAACTGTGGGAATTGTTATTGCTATTGTAGGTGCATTATCCGCATCAATTGTTCAAATAAATCCTGGCGAAATTGGAGTGCAAAAACTTTTTGGAAAAGTAAGTAACACCATTTTGGTTAGTGGTTTAAATTTAATTAATCCATTGGTTGAAGTGGTGACTTTCGATACAAAAACGCAAAATTACACCATGTCGGGAGTTTTGGACGAAGGCGAAAAATCAACTGATGATGCTATCCGAGTTTTGTCGGCCGATGGGTTGGAGGTTATTATTGATTTAACCGTTTTGTATAAGATTGTACCTATCGAAGCTCCACGCATTTTACAAGAAATTGGTACTGATTATCGCAATACCATTGTTCGACCTATTTGTCGAACAAAAATACGCGATAATGCTGTGTATTACGATGCAGTGGCTTTGTATTCGACTAAACGTGATGAGTTTCAGGCTCGAATTTTTAAAACCATCGAATCGGATTTTAAATCGCGTGGATTGATGTTGGAACAACTATTGGTTCGTAATATTACTTTGCCTGCTTCGGTTAAAACAACTATCGAATCGAAAATTAATGCCGAACAAGATGCTCAAAAAATGACATTTGTGCTTCAAAAAGAAAAGCAAGAAGCCGAGCGTAAACGCGTAGAGGCTCAAGGGATTGCCGATTATCAAAAAATATTAAGTACTGGTTTGAGCGATAAACAGTTACAATACGAAATGATTAAAGCTATTGCCACTTCGCCCAATGCAAAACTCATAATTATGAATGGGGGTAAAAATACTACGCCCGTAATTTTGGATGCAAAATAATTCCAGCATTTTATTTTTTGATAACTTTATAAATCGTGAAAAATAAGAAACAAAGTATTTGTTTTATTATTGTTGCATTTTTGTTGCTACAATTCAGCTGTACAACTCCACCAATTGATGAACCTATAGTAGAGCAACCTATTACTGATACTACTCAGGTGCTTGCTTATATGTATGATATAGTGGCATTGCCTGAATATAATCTGGAAATTAGCACGGCCGAATGGAATAAATTTTTGACTTATTTTGATCAAAATCCAAATAACGAAGAATATATATTGGCAGCTTGTACCGTTACCAAACAAAAAAACGAGCATAAATTTGCTACTGTAGGTATGCGCCTGCGAGGAAATACAAGTAGACGTAGGGCCGAAGGTGTAAAGGGCGAAATGCATAATCCGATTGCTCCCGATTGGCATCATGCCAGTTTTACGGTTAAATTTAACAAGTACAACAAGGCACAGAAATTTTTAGGGCAGGAAAAAATTATTCTGAAATGGTTTAAGGACGATGCGCTTTATGCTCGCGAAGTGTATTGTTACGATTTGTTTGAGCGTTTTGGCGTTTGGACTGCACCACAATCCAGCTATTGCAAGCTAACCATTAAAATAAAAGAAGATGCCAAAGCTGCTTATTTTGGTGTTTATCAACTTATTGAGCCTGTCGACGAAGATTATTTGCGAAATAGAACTGCTCGATTTGGCGATATAAATGGTTTTTTGTGGAAAGCAAACTACGGTGCCGATTTTAACAATAGCGATAAAAGCAGAATGGGTTTGGAGAAAATAACTCTCACGAGCACCTATGAGCCTGTTTACGATTTGAAAACAAACAGTTCGAGTTTAGAGGCTGCTAAAACACAATTGGCTGAGTTTATTGATAATGTGCGCACCAAAAGTGGCGATGATTTTAAACAATGGATTCAACAGCGAACTGATGTGGAATTATTACTCAAAACTTATGCTGTAAATGTAATGTGTGGCATGTGGGACGATTATTGGAATAATAGTAATAATTTTTATTTTTACTTTGATACGACTGGTAAATTTTGGTTTATACCTTATGATTATGATAATACATTAGGTACTTCGCTTTTGATGACCGATGCAGGTAAACGCGATCCACTCAGTTGGGGGAAATCGAGCAATCCGCTTATCAAAAAGATTATAAGCATTCCTGAGTTTCAAACTATTTACAAAAATCAATTGAAAAGTTTGGGCGATAGTACTCAAAATTATTTTAATGCCAAACAAAGTATTCCTCGCATACAAAAATGGCATAAATTAATTCAAAACCATATAGTTAACGATACCGAGGAGGATATGAGTATTCAGGATGTGCCTGCTTCGTGGGGCAATTGTTCGTTTTACCGACTGTTATCAAACGAGAATAACTTTTTTAAAACCAAGGTGAGTTATATACCTCAATAAGTTAGTATGAGAATTACACTAATTCAGGATAAAATATATTGGGCTGATATATCGGCAAATCTGGGTGCGATTGAAGCAAAGCTCGAAAAGTTGAACGGAACAACCGATTTGGTTGTTTTGCCAGAAATGTTTAGCACAGGCTTTTGTACTGATAAGCCCGAATTGGCCGAAACTATGACGGGTGAAACGATTTCACGTTTAAAAATATGGGCTTCGAAGTTTCAAATAGCCATTACCGGAAGTTTTATTGCTACCGAAAAAGGTAAAACCTATAATCGTGGTTTTTTCGTATTTCCGAATGGAAACGTTGAAACTGCTGATAAACGCCATTTGTTTAGTGTTGGTGGTGAGCAAAATCATTTTTCGGCAGGAAACAAAAAGTTGCTTGTAAACTACAAAGGATTTAATATTCAGGTGCTTATTTGTTATGATCTGCGTTTTCCGGTATGGGCACGCAATGTGGATAATGGGTATGATTTGTTGATTTATGTGGCTAATTTTCCTGAAAAACGCATTCGGAACTGGGATATATTATTGCAGGCTCGCGCCATCGAAAACCAATGTTATGTATGTGGTGTAAATTGCGTAGGAGTGGACGGAGCCGGTATTTCGTATAATGGACATTCCGTTTTACTCGATTACTTGGCCAATACTTTATTGTCGTTTACCGAGCATGAAATTGGTACTGCTACGTTTGAACTTAACAAAGAAATGCTTGAGAAATTCCGTTCCAAATCGCCTTTTTGGAAGGATGCTGATAAATTCATTATTCAAGATTAATGCTTTAAAAATCATTTCATTAGGCGATATTAATTCACATTCCTCTTTTATTTATTGTATGAAGTTTAACTTGTTGATTTTTTTATTTTTACCTGCAATCTTATTTTCGCAAATAACTTTAACAATTCCACAAATTCAAGGTAGTGGAATGGCTACAACTTATGCCGGGCAATCAGTAATAACTACAGGAATAGTTACTGCTAAATTTATTGGTGCAGGTAAAATAAATGGATATTTTTTGCAAGATGAAACTGGTGATGGCAATCCATCTACATCCGATGCAATATTTGTTTACTCTACTACCGATAATGTTAGTGTTGGCGATAAAATAAAGCTAACTGCTACTGCAAGCGAATATAATGGACGAACACAACTCTCAACAATAAGTTCAAAAGAATTAATTGCTACTAACAAAACGATAGCTGCTCAAAAAGTGACCTTTAATTTTAATAGTTTCAATTGGGAGCAGTTCGAAAGTATGCTCGTGGAGTTTAACCAAACGCTTTATGTGTCGGGCAATGCCAGTTTACAGCAATACGGACAATTATCATTATCGCCTGTTCGTAAGTATAGTCCTACAAATCAATATTATCCATCAACTACAGAATGCATAAATTTAACCACACAAAATTCAAAAGCCCCTATTCTGGTTGACGATGGTGTTACTACAACTAATGCAAGTGCTTTGTTGCTAGCCGATGCCAATGGAAATAGACGCAATGGTGAGCGTACAGCTAATTTAAAGGCAGTAGTTGATGATTTATCAGGTAATTATGTGATTTATCCCATTCAAAAACCTAATTTTTATGGAAATTCAAGGCCCACAAATATCACAAATTTAGGTAATTATAATTTAAAAGTTTGTGCTTTTAATGTAGAATACTACCTCACAAACTATGGTACAGGTTATGGTGCTGAAGATGCAACACAAGCTGCTCGTCAGCATACCAAAATTATTGCTGCTTTATTAGCCATCGATGCCGATATTTTTGGTTTAATCGAAATTGAGCAAGGACAGGATGCATTAACAAAATTAGTGAATGCACTCAATGCGGCGACTGTTGCTGGCCGATATGCTTTTGTAAACGATGGAGGAATAATTAGTGGCAGTTATACAAAAGTGGGTTATATTTATCGAACCGATAAGGTTCAAACTTATCAAAGTTTACAAAACAATAATTCAGTAAGTCCTTATAACCGTAAAAAAGCACAAGCATTTACATTGCTAAGTAATAATCACCGGTTTATTTTTAGCTTAAATCATTTTAAAGCCAAAAGTGGTTGTAGCACAGCTTATGGAGCTGATGTGGATGCTGGCGATGGGCAAAGCTGCTATAATGCCACACGAGTTAACGAAGCAAATTCAACAATATCCAATAGTGCCAGTTGGAAATCGGTTTACAATGATAATGACGTACTAATTATGGGCGATTTAAATGCTTATGGCAAGGAAGACCCTATAAAAACGCTGATTAATGCAGGTTATACCGATTTGCATCGTGCGTTTCATGCTGATTCATCCTACTCGTATATTTACAGGGGCGAAGCTGGATATCTGGATCATGCCTTAGTTTCTGCTACATTACTTCCACAAGTTACTGGTATGCAGGTTTTTCATATCAATGCCGACGAACCCGAAATGTTTGGTTATAGTGGTACGGCCTATCAGCCCGATATGTACCGTTGTTCTGATCATGACCCCGTGGTAGTTGGCTTGGCGTTGGGTTCAGCAAACTCAGTAAACAAGTATTTTACTGAAAGCCTTGAAATAAAAAGGAATGTTACGAACGATTTGTTGACTATAAATCATGCATTGTCTTATAAATTCCAATTATTTAGTTCCACCGGACAATTAATAACAACTAAATTGATAGATTCAAATTCGTTCGACATAAGTTTAAGGAGTTTAGGATTGTCCAATGGAATTTATCTGGTAAAACTAACCAACACCCAACAATTCGTTACCAAACGCATTTTGCTTCAATAGTGAAATTTAAAATCATTGATATTTTGAACATTATATTTACTTAAAAGTCTAAAATGCATAGTTTATTAAACGGCTGTAAACCAAATGTATAAAAATTATAGATGATTTTTAATAAGCTAAAATATTTATTTTTTCCGAAATTTGATGTATCTTAGCCATTTAATTCATAATTATTCAAATAATCAAACTAAATATACTTTTTTGAAATGGATACTACATTATTAAACGAAGTGATAGCCAAGGCTCAAACATGGCTTGTAGGAAACTATAATGAAGAAACTAAGACCGAAATTCGTCGCATGTTGGATGCTGAGGATAAGTCGGAATTAATAGAATCGTTTTACCGCGATTTGGAGTTTGGAACGGGTGGTTTGCGCGGTATTATGGGTGCCGGAACTAACCGAATGAATATCTACACAGTTGGAGCAGCCACACAAGGTTTAAGTAATTACCTGAAAGCGCAATTTACCGATGTGCCACAAATTAGTGTTGTTATTGGACACGATTGCCGCAATAATAGTCGTCTTTTTGCCGAAATTTCGGCCAATATATTTTCTGCCAATGGCATCAAAGCCTATCTTTTCGAAGATTTGCGCCCTACTCCCGAAATATCCTTTGCTATACGCCATCTTAGTTGCCAAAGTGGTATTATTCTTACTGCATCGCATAATCCCAAAGAGTACAATGGCTACAAAGCTTACTGGAACGATGGTGCTCAAATGATTGCTCCACATGATGAAAATGTAATTACCGAAGTAATGAAAATTACCAACGTGGATGCTATAAAATTTGATGGAAATCCAGATTTAATTCAACTTGTTGGCGAAGATATTGATAGTATTTATATTGATGCCGTTAAATCTATTTCGCTTTCGCCCGAAGCTATAGAGCGCAACAAAGACCTCAAAATAGTATATACACCTATTCACGGTACTGGTGTGGAGCTTATCCCACGTGCGTTACGTGCCTATGGTTTTACAAATATTATCAATGTGCCTGAGCAGGATGTGGTGAGTGGAAATTTCCCAACTGTTATTTCGCCAAACCCCGAAGAACCTGCTGCATTGGATATGGCTGTTAAAAAAGCCATTGCTACTGATGCCGACATTGTAATGGCTTCGGACCCTGATGCCGACCGACTTGGTATTGCTGTGAAAAACGATAAAGGCGAGTGGATTTTGGTTAATGGTAACCAAACGGCATTGATTTTTATTTATTACCTTATTCGTCGCTGGAAAGAATTGGGCAAAGTGCAAGGTAACGAATATGTGGTTAAAACCATTGTTACGACCGAAATTATCAAAGAAATAGCTGTGAAAAATGGCATCGAATGTTTCGATTGCTTTACAGGATTTAAATGGATAGCTGCCGTAATGCGCGAAAACGAAGGCGTAAAAGAGTATATTGGTGGTGGCGAAGAAAGTTACGGATTCCTTCCTGAAACTTTTGTGCGCGATAAAGATGCTGTTTCGAGCTGTACGTTGATGGCCGAAATTGCTGCATGGGCTAAAGATAATGGCAAAACCATGTTCGAATTATTGCAAGATATTTATGTAGAATATGGCTATGGCAAAGAAAAAGGTATATCGGTAGTTCGCAAAGGTAAATCGGGAGCTGAAGAGATTGCACAAATGATGAGCGACTTTCGTACCAATCCACCTGCAGAAATTGCAGGTTCACCCGTTGTGTTGATTAAAGATTATAAAACGCTGATGATGAAGAATGTGGAAACAGGCGAAGAAAGTAAACTCGACATGCCAGCCACTTCAAACGTAATTCAGTATTTTACAGCCGATGGAACAAAAATTTCCGTTCGACCTTCGGGAACCGAACCTAAAATTAAGTTCTACATCGAAGTTCGTGGCGAAATGAAAACCCGTGCCGACTACGATGCTGCCGACGCTGCTGCTAATGCCAAAGTGGAGGCTGTCCGTAAATCGCTTGGAGTGTAATAATGTGAAAACTACGAATAATGAACTACGAATTAAAGACGAATTTAAACGAATAAGAAATACGTTTTTTTGAATTTTTATGATTGAAATTATATTTAAAGAAGAGAGTTACCGTATTATTGGGTCGTGCATGAAAGTACATACACAATTGGGTGCTGGATTTCTTGAATCTGTATATCAGGAAGCACTTGAAAAACAGTTTATAAAAGATGGTATTCCTTATGTTCGTGAAAAATTGCTGCTAATTCAATTTGATGGTGAGCCACTTAAGAAAAGATTCAGAGCTGATTTTGTTTGTTTCGATAAAATAATTGTAGAACTTAAATCAGCCGTATTTGTTCATAATGATAACTTTTTACAAACTCAAAATTATCTCAATGCGACTAAATTTCAATTAGGCTTACTTGTAAATTTTGGTGAGCCAAGTCTCAAATACAAAAGAGTATTAAATATAAATCAACACTAACTCACAATTCGCATAATTCGTAAAATTCGGATCATTCGTCATTAATTCGTAGTCTTATTCGTAATATTTAAAAAAATAATGGAGTATAATACTGAAATAAAACCTAAAAACAAACTTTTCGAAGTCGATTTCAAAGAAATTTGGAATTACCGCGATTTGTTTAGCCTGTTTGTAAAGCGCGATATAATAACGCAATACAAACAAACAATACTTGGTCCTGCATGGTTTTTTATTCAACCTGCGCTTACAACCATTATGTATATGGTAGTTTTTGGTGGAATTGCAGGTATTAGTACCGACAACCTACCTGAGCCCATGTTTTATTTGGCTGGTATTGTGTGTTGGCAGTATTTTGCCGATTGCTTGAACAAAACATCATCCACTTTTACCACCAACCAAGCCATCTTTGGTAAAGTTTATTTTCCGAGATTAATTGTACCTTTATCAACAGTGGCATCCAATTTGGTTCGTATGGGCATCCAATTGTTATTGTTTGTAATGGTGTATATTTATTATGTAGTAATTGGGGTAAAAGTTGCACCAAATCTATATGTACTACTGCTACCATTTCTATTCTTTATTTTAGCTGGTTTATCCTTGGGTTTTGGCATTATTATATCGTCCATGACTACCAAATACCGCGATTTGTCGATACTGTTTACCTTTATAGTATCACTTTGGATGTATGCCACACCGGTAATTTACCCACTGAGCACCATGCCAGCTAATAAACAATGGATCATGGCTTTAAATCCAGTTACAGCAGTTATCGAAACCTTTAAATTTGGCACTATGGGTGTAGGTACATTTAGCTGGGGAATGCTTGGCTATAGTTTTGGATTTATGGTAGTGCTTATGGCTATTGGAATAGTTGTGTTTAATAAAGTACAACGGAGTTTTATGGATACGGTATAATATTTTTTTTGTAATTAATAAAACAATTAAATTAAATGAATAATAAAGTAGCCTTAGTTACAGGCATAACTGGACAAGATGGAGCATATCTCGCACAATTCCTTTTAGGGAAAGGTTATAAAGTTTATGGTACATACCGTAGACTTTCTACTCCTAATTTTTGGCGTTTACAATATCTTAATCTTTTTGATGATGTAGAATTGCTTCCATGTGATTTGTTGGATAGTTACTCAATAATTGAGACACTCAGAGCTTCAAAGCCGGATGAAATTTATAATCTTGCAGCGCAAAGTTTTGTTGGAGCTTCGTTTGAACAACCGATTGCATCTGGCGAAATCACAGGATTAGGAGTTGCTAAACTGCTCGAAGCAATTCGATTAATCGTACCTGAAGCTCGTTTTTATCAAGCATCCACAAGTGAAATGTATGGCGATAACAAACATAGCTACCAGGACGAAAAAACGGAGTTTGTACCATCGAGCCCTTATGCCGCTGCAAAACTATATGCACATAGTATGGTAAATATTTATCGTCAGGGTTACGGCATTTTTGCTTCAACAGGTATTTTATTTAATCATGAATCTCCACTACGAGGTATTGAATTTGTAACTCGTAAAATTACAAATGCAGTAGCCAAAATAAAACTTGGAATTGAAGATACATTGGAATTAGGAAATTTAGATGCAAAACGCGATTGGGGATTTGCGCCGGAATATGTTGAAGCCATGTGGCTAATTCTTCAACACGATAAAGCTGACGATTTTGTTGTAGCTACAAATGAAACACATACGATACAGGAATTTGTTGAACGAGCATTCAGTAGAGTAGGACTCAATTGGGAAAATCATGTAAAGATAAATGAAAAATTCAAACGCCCTGTTGATGTAAATTATTTAAAAGGAAATTATGCTAAAGCAAATGAACTGCTTGGTTGGTCACCAAAAACTACATTTGCAGAACTTGCAGATATTATGATAGATGCAGATTTGGCTCGTTGGACAAATTGGCAAAATGGTATTCACTTCTCGTGGGATGCATGGAATTATCCGAATGAGAAAAAGATTTTATCTAGGAAGCTAAAATACGATTAAGAAACATTCAGAGAAACAAATAGAATGAATACTGCTATTGAATTCGAAAACATATCCAAACAATACCGATTAGGCCTAGTAAGTACCAATACGCTGAGTCACGACCTTAAGCGCTGGTGGGTTACCAATATTCAAGGCAAGGAAGATCCATATCTCAAAATTGGAGATGTAAACGACCGTGCTACCAAAGGCAGTAGCGATTATGTGTGGGCACTCAAAGATATCAACTTCAAAGTGGAACAAGGCGATGTGCTGGGCATAATTGGCAAAAACGGCGCTGGTAAATCAACCCTACTTAAAATTCTTTCCAAGGTTACAGCACCTAGCACTGGCATTATACGAGCCAAAGGGCGCATTGCGTCGCTACTCGAAGTGGGCACAGGTTTTCACCCCGAAATGACTGGCCGTGAGAATATTTACATGAACGGTGCCATTATGGGAATGACCAAAGCCGAAATCACCCGCAAGCTCGACGAAATAGTGGATTTCTCTGGCGTAGAGCGCTACATAGATACACCTGCCAAACGCTACTCCAGCGGTATGACTGTCCGCCTTGGCTTTGCCATTGCCGCCCACCTCGACCCCGAAATCCTTGTAGTGGACGAAGTACTTGCTGTTGGCGATGCCGAATTTCAGAAAAAAGCGATTGGAAAAATGCAGGACGTAGCCCGTGGCGAAGGAAGAACGGTGTTATTTGTAAGCCATAATATGCCTGCAGTACAAACTTTATGTACTAAAGGTATTATTTTACGAAATGGAATGGTTTCGTTTAGTGGAGGTGTTCACGATGCTATTCGAAAATATCTTGATGACTCAAGTTATGATACTGAACAAATAAATGCCCAAGTAAAGATTATAAACAAAGCATTAAGTATCACAAAACTTACCATTAACGACTTAGAAACAAATAAGATAATGTTTGATTATGGTGAGAATATACTCAAAGTTGGCATTGAAGGTGAAATTGAAATACCATTTAATATGTCGGTAGAAATTATGCTTTATGATGAAACTGAAACTTTGGTTGCTATGTATTCGCCTACTCATTTATTAGGACATACACACAATTTAAAAGAGGGTAAATTTTCAATTGAAGAAAATATTTGCTTTCCTGCTTCGCTGTGTAATGGCGATTATTATTTATCGGTACGCTTATCTCAAATGAACATCGAACACGTTGCCGAAATTAATAAATTGGTAAAAATCATTGTAAATAAAAATATTAGCCCTGAAACGGGCGTTGGATTTGATAAAAGTTATTTTGGGGATTTTATTTTAAACGGAAGATAAACTGAAGGTAGACATGGTTAGACCTATGGTAAGTGTATGTTCTACAACGTACAACCTTGAAAAATATATAGCAGAAGCTATTGACAGTTGGTTGGCTCAAAAGACTAATTTTGAGTTCGAAATTGTTATATGCGACGATTGTAGCAATGATAACACAACAAAAATCGTAGAAAGTTATATTGAAAAATATCCAGATAAAATAAGACTGTTAAAAGCTGAAAGAAATCAAGGTATGATGCCCAATTTTATTTGGTCGTTAGAATCTGCAACTGGAAAATATATTGCTGTCTGCGATGGTGATGATTATTGGATTGATGACAATAAATTACAACTTCAAATTGACTTTCTTGAAGCAAATCCAGATTTCTCGAGTTGTTATACAAATTCGTTAGTTAAAAATGAAATAACAGGTGAATTTGTAATTGCAAAAAAACATATTTGGGAAATTGCAAATACAGTTGATTTGTTCGAACATGATGATTTTCAGAATGACAATATTCCATTGTCTCCAGGACATATCTCTGCATTCGTTTTTAGAAATGATTTAATATCAAAATATCCTGATTGGTTTTATAGAATAGATGGAGTTACAGATTTTCCATTATATATGATGATTTCAAAATTTGGAAAAGCAAAATTCTTTAATGTTAATACTAGTGTTTATAGAAATCACATTAAAAGCACTTCAACTATTGATTTTAAGTTTATTAAAATGAGTTTGGGGCGAATAAACATTTATAATTGCATTAATAAATACTTTGATTATAAATTTAATGAAAAAGTTCAGATTCTGTTGGCAAAGCAATATTTAAATATCTTCAAATTTGCTTTTAAAAATAAGAAATTCAAAATCGCAATTAATGCGGCTATAAATTCATTTAGAAACAATCCAAATGAAGTTTTTCAGTATTTGAAGAGTAGTTTTAGAAAATTGATCGCAAAAACTTAAATTATGAAAGCAGTAATACTTGCAGGAGGTTTAGGTTCTCGTTTAAGCGAAGCCACAC
>CAYXQZ010000059.1:2698-17226 GCA_964466415.1 uncultured Paludibacter sp. | reverse complement strand
AATGTTTCGGCATACATCGAGAAATGTGCTCACAGCCTTTTTTCGCAAACTATGCACGAAGTGGAATTTATTTTTGTAAACGATGCATCTACCGATGATAGTATTCTGAAACTCGAAAAAACGATTGCACTTTTTCCTGAAATCATAAATAAGGTACAAATTATTCAGAATGAACAAAACGTTGGACCTGCAATTTCGCGAAATAAGGCATTAGATTATGCAAAAGGTGATTACATTTTAGTTGTTGATAGCGACGACTTTATTGATTCGGATATGGTTGAAACAATGTATAATGAAGCAATAATTTCAAATGCTGACATTGTAGCTTGTGATATGTTGATTGAATATGCGCATAAATCAATCTATTTCAGCGACTATGTACCCGAAAACGCATCTGAGTTTTTCCCTAACATGTTAACCAATATCAAATCTACACCTTCATTGTGTAATAAATTAATTAAACGAAGTTTATACCTCCGTGAGCAATGCCGTAGTACAACTAATGCCAAATACATCGAAGATAAATATGTAAGTGCTTGCTTGTATTACTACGCTACTAAAATTACAAAGGTAAACCAACCATTTTATCATTATATTAAACATAATCCTGATTCAACAACTTATAGCTTTAATCAAACTCATTTTGAAAGTTTAGTGCTTTTTTGGCAAAAAATGGACGAGTTTTTACTTACGAATAATCTGACTGAAAAATATGCTCAACTCGTTAGTATTACTAAAGTTAGAGACAAAGTCAATTTGCTCTTTAAAACAGATTCTTATAAAATTCGGAAGCAATTTAGTGCTATCTTCAGTAGAGAGGAACTGGAGAACTTTAAGCATTTAAAATTTGGCGAAAAACTGATGGTGTTTTTAGTTCGGAAAAAATTATTTATATTTACAAGCCTTTTACGAAATTTGATACAACTCAAAACTAAATACAGCTCAAACTAATTTTCAATTTAATGCTCAAATGAAAAAACAAATTATTTTTACACTCATATCGTTTATCTTTACAATTAATTCATTTTCAATAGACTACCGCACTATTCCACTTGCTCAACAAATCGAAATGCAAGATGGATTCACGTTTACCATTAACAACAATGTAAAAATTAGCATTGCTAATAAATCCAAAGCACAAAAAAGAAATGCGGAGTATTTACAGGCATTTTTACAAGAAAGTAAAGGTATTTCTTTAAAAATTGTTTCATCAAAAAAAGAAACTGGCATTATTAAATTAGGCCTTGATACTTCAATTGGCAATGCCGAAGGTTATCGCATTAAAATTGAAAAATATAAAATCTCCATTACTGGAAAAACCGAAGCTGGTGTGTTTTATGGTATTCAAACACTTTGTAAATCCATTGCAAGCGATACAACCAAAAATGGAATACAGCTTCCACCTGTTGAAATTAACGATGCTCCTCGGTTTGCTTATCGTGGTATGCATTTAGATGTAGCGCGTCATTTTTTCTCTGTTGATTTTGTGAAGCGTTATATCGACATACTGGCTTTGCACCATGTAAATACTTTTCACTGGCACTTGACTGAGGATCAAGGTTGGCGAATTGAAATAAAAAAATATCCTGAATTAACCAAAATTGGTTCACAGCGAGCACAAACAGTGGTTGGTCGTTATAATAGTGGCATTTACGACAGCATACCTTATGGTGGCTTTTACACTCAAAAACAAATAAAAGAAATTGTAAAATATGCTGCTGATAGATATATAACTACGATTCCCGAAATTGACATGCCTGGTCACATGCTCGCAGCACTTACAACATTCCCCCATCTAGGGTGTACGGGTGGCCCCTATAAAGTGGCCGAAACTTGGGGGATATTCGACGATGTACTTTGCCCCGGCAAAGAGTCTACATTTACATTTGTCGAAAACGTATTATCTGAAGTAATCAATTTATTTCCAACAAAATACATACATATTGGAGGTGATGAGTGTTTGAAAAACAAATGGACAACTTGTCCTAAATGCCAAGAAAGAATAATCAGTGAAGGATTGAATACCGATTCGTTACATTCGCCCGAATATAAGCTGCAAAGTTATTTCATTACACGTGTCGAGAAATTTTTGAATAGTAAAGGCCGACAAATAATTGGTTGGGATGAAATTCTCGAAGGAGGATTGGCTCCAAATGCTACGGTTATGTCTTGGAGAGGAATAGTTGGTGGCATTCAAGCAGCAAAATCTGGTCACAAGGTAATAATGTCTCCAAATTCGCACTTATATTTTGATCATTATCAATTTCAATCACCAACTGAACCATACGCAATATGCTGTTTTTCGCCAGTCGAAAAAGTTTATAATTACGAACCAATTCCCGCTGAACTGAACGAAACGGAAGCAAAGTACGTTATAGGAACGCAAGCAAATTTATGGACGGAATATATTGCTTCTGAGAAACACGCCGAGTATATGTTATTACCTCGTTTGGCTGCACTGTCGGAAGTACAATGGACAGCTCCTGCGCAGAAAAACTATTCCGATTTTTTAATCCGTCTACCATTTCTTGCCGATATTTATCAGAAGCGTGGTTATAATTTTGCTAAACACGTTTTCGAAAACAAATAACATTATCAATTAAATGAACACTTTTCTTTACACAATCCTTGCTTTATCTGCTGCCGGAATTGGCAGCGTAGCTTTATCGAGCTCATTATTACTATTAAACAATAAATGGTTGGCAAAAATATCCAGTTATTTATTGTATTTAGCTGGTGGCACTTTACTTGGTTCAGCTTTGTTGGGTTTAATTCCTGAAGCGGCCGAAACCTTATGCATTCACGATGTAGTAATGTGGGTATTGGGCGGAATAATTTTGTTTTTTATACTCGAAAAAATTATCCTTTGGCGCACTTGTCGCGACGAGAACTGCGCTCGTCAAAACCATGCAGCTGCACCAATGATTATTATTGGCGATGCCATACACAATGCGATTGATGGAGTGGTGATTGCAGCTTCGTTTTTGACCTCGGTTGAACTCGGAGTATTTGTTACTTTTTCAGTTCTTTTACATGAAATTCCTCAGGAATTGGGCGATTTTGGCATTTTACTTAAAAGCGGATATTCACGCAAAAAAGCATTACTATACAATATATTATCGGGCAGTAGTGCCATAGTAGCTGGTGTAGCAGCATACTTTTTGCTCGACTATGTCGAAGCGTTTATCCCTTATACAATTGCCATTGCTGCCGCAAGTTTTCTGTATGTGTCATTAGCCGATTTAATACCCGAAATGCACAAAGAAACAAAACTGAAGGAATCTGCAATTCAAATATTTTTGATAATTATTGGTATCGCTATCATTTTTCTTTCAAAAGGCACACATCAACATTGAAATTAGTTTATAGTTTGCAGTAAGTTGTTTACAGTAAGAAAATTCAATATTCTAAAATACATACAGGTGCACCTACCTGTACTTTATTACCGGTGAATGTAAGTTCGCCGGTTTTTTTATTCCTACTAAATATGACAATTTCATTAGTTCGTTGATTTCCAACTAAAACATAATTTCCATCCTTTGTTATAGCAAAATTTCGTGGGCCAACTCCCTCAACCGAAATTTGTTGAACAAATTTTAATCTGCCCGATTTCGATGTCTGAAAACAACTTATATCATTGGCTGTTCCTCTGTTTGTGGCATATACAAACATACCATCAGGCGAAACATGTATATCAGCAGCTCCAGTTTGAATCTCTTTTTTAATAACAACCGAAGCAGTATCAACCAATGTTAATCTACCAAAATCATACTTTATGGTCGATAATGTACCATCTAATTCTTGAATTAAGTAGATATAATTTCCTGTATTATCAAAAGTCAAATGGCGTGGACCACTACCTTTTTTAAGTTGCAAAGTATCGAAGGCGGTTAAAGGTTGTGTTAAACTATTTTTATCATAGCTATAAACTGTAAGTAAATCTGTACCTAAATCGTTAACCAACAAAAACTTACTATCTGGCGATACCACAACTTGATGTACATGAGGTTTTGACTGGCGTGTTGGGTTAACACTCATTCCTGTATGTTGAATTTGTTGCACAACTTCGCTCAACGAATTATCATCTTGTATATTATACGCAAATATACTACCACCGCCATAGTTAGCAATAAAAACATGTTTCTCGGTAGCAGCAATATGACAAGGGCCAGTATCATTTCCGGCACTAACCTTATTTATAAAGGTTGTACTGCTTGTAACTGAATTGAATTTAAAAGCGTTTACACTACATTTATCACCTCGTTCGCTTACCGAAAACACTTGTTTCTTGTTTTTACTAATTGCTAAAAAGCTTGGGTCTACTACCTCAGCTACTACTTTTAAATCCGAACTCAATGTTTTTTTATTTAGCTTTAAACTGTAAATTCCTTTGGATGGTGTGTTGCTTGTATATGTACCTACTAGGAATTGATATTGATTATTTTTTGAACTTACATTGGTCATTAATACAAAAATAAAAATGATTGATAATAGTTGTTTCATAACAAATGGAGTATTATTTGAAAAATAATAAGTGTTGATTTTAATTTTGAGCAAATTTACAAATAAATTCCGAAGTCTAATCATATTGAATTTTATCAAATGAATTATTTTTAATTGCTTTATCTTTCAAATTGTAAATGTGACGTAAATGCTTAAAATAAAAGCCATTTTAGATATCACAAACACAGAAAAACCTTATATTTGTAGCGTGTTTACTACCAATTTGATAATTTAATATACCCATCAAAAAGCAATCATGTATCAACATTTTAAAAATCATCTCAATAATGAATTGGCTCAAATTAACGAAGCCGGTTTATTCAAAAACGAACGAATTATTGTTTCGGCTCAAAATGCAAATATTAAAATTGCCGATGGCAAAGAAGTTTTAAATTTTTGCGCCAACAATTACCTTGGACTTTCCAATAATGCCGAATTAATCAAAGCAGCCAAACAAGGTCTTGATTCGCATGGATATGGCATGTCGTCGGTTCGATTTATATGTGGCACACAGGACATACACAAACAATTGGAGAAAAGTATTGCTGATTTTTTTGGAACGGAAGACACCATTTTATACGCTGCTTGTTTCGATGCCAATGGGGGTGTTTTTGAGCCATTATTAGGTGAAGAAGATGCTATTATTTCGGATGCGTTAAATCATGCATCTATCATCGATGGAGTTCGCCTTTGCAAAGCTCAACGTTACCGATATGCCAATGCCGATATGCTAGACCTCGAAAATCAACTTATTGCTGCACAAGCTCAACGATTTAGATTGATAGTGACCGATGGCGTTTTTTCGATGGATGGTAATGTGGCGCCATTGGATAAAATTTACGAATTGGCCAATAAATACAATGCCATGATTATGGTCGACGAATCGCATTCGGCTGGTGTGGTAGGGCAAACTGGACGTGGAGTAACCGAATTGCATAATTTAAAAGGCAAAATGGAGATAATTACAGGCACGCTTGGAAAAGCGTTTGGTGGTGCAATTGGAGGCTTTACCACTGGTAAAAAAGAAATTATCGACATGCTTCGTCAACGTTCGCGACCTTATCTTTTTTCAAATTCAATTCCACCAATGGTGGCTTCGGCTGGCATACGCATGTTTCAAATGATGAGCGAAACAAACGCGCTTCAGGACAAACTACATGAAAATACGGCCTATTTTGTAAGTAAAATGCGTGAAGCAGGTTTCGATATAAAACCTACACAGTCGGCTATTTGTGCAGTAATGCTATATGATGCAAAGTTATCACAGCAATTTGCAACTCGTATGCTCGACGAAGGCATTTATGTTGTTGGTTTCTATTTTCCAGTTGTTCCCAAAAACCAAGCACGTATTCGAGTTCAAATTTCGGCAGCACATGAAACAGCTCAATTAGATAAATGTATTGCTGCATTCACAAAGGTGGCAAAAGAATTGGGTGTAATAAAATAATTGAATTGATTTACAAATAAATTGAAAAAATGAAAGCACTTATAAAACTTCGTCCCGAAAAAGGTATTTGGATGGAAGAAATTCCGATGCCGCATGTAGGTATAAATGATGTATTAATTAAAATAAAAAAAACAGCTATTTGTGGTACTGATTTACATATTTACAAGTGGGATGATTGGTCGGCACGTACTATAAAAACACCTATGACTATTGGTCATGAATATATGGGTGAAATAGTAGATAAAGGGCGTGGCGTAAAAAACATTCAGATTGGCGATAGGGTTACAGGCGAAGGGCACATTGCATGTGGGCATTGCCGCAATTGCCGACGTGGAAAATTGCATGTATGCGAAAACACGGTGGGGATAGGTGTAAATCGCGATGGTGCATTTGCTGAATATTTATCATTACCATCCCAAAATGTTGTAAAACTTGATGCACGCATTACCGACGAAATGGCATCCATTATGGACCCTTTTGGAAATGCCACACACACAGCCTTATCGTTTCCACTAATAGGCGAAGATGTATTAATTACTGGTGCTGGGCTAATTGGAACTATGGCAACAGCTATATGTAGGTTTGCTGGTGCTCGAAATATTGTGGTAAGCGACCTCAGTGAATATCGGTTGAATATTGCAAAACAGATGGGAGCAACCATAACTGTAAACCCAACCAAAGGCGAAACAATTGAAAATGCAATGAAGGAACTACATGTACGTGGCTTTGATATTGGACTTGAAATGTCGGGCTCTCCTCAAGCTTTCGAAAGTATGATAGAAAACATGTATAACGGTTCAAAAATAGCTCTATTAGGCATTTTACCAAACTCAACTACAGTTCAATGGGATAAAATTATTTTCAAAGCATTAACACTTAAAGGAATTTACGGTCGAGAAATGTGGGAAACTTGGTACCAAATGGAACAGATGTTGATTACAGGCATCAATCTAAGTCCAGTTATTACACACCGATTCGAAATTGACGATTTTCAGAAAGGTTTTGATATAATGGAAAGTGGTGAATGTGGTAAAGTAATTTTAAATTGGTAGAATCAACAATAAAAAAACCGATAAAAATCAAGATTTTTATCGGTTTTTTTTATAAAAGTTCTAAACTTATTTTTTAAGTTTCGCTTCAATTTCGTGAACACTTGAACGGAAACTTTTGTCAATATCCATCAAATCGTTTACAATTTTACAAGCATGAAGTACTGTAGCATGATCGCGTTGACCAATTGTATTACCAATAGACGAAAGCGAGTTTTTGGTCAATTGTTTTGAAAGATACATGGCAATCTGACGGGCTTGAACCACTTCGCGTTTACGGCTTTTAGTCGAAATTGCATCAACCGACAAAGAGAAATACTCACATACCACATCTCTAATTTTTTCAACGGTATTGATTTTCTTACTCACCGTTACAATTCGTCCAACTACCTTTTCGGCAAGTTCCAAATTGATAGGCATATCGGTTAAAGTAGAATGAGCCATTAACGATACCAAAACGCCTTCCAAATCGCGCACATTGTCAACTACATTCTCAGCAATAAAATCAATTACTTCTTCCGAAATTTCAAGTCCATCGCGGTAAATTTTGTTTTCAAGTATTGCTTTTCGTAATTCAAATCCAGGTTTTTCGATTTCTGCCGACAATCCCCATTTGAATCGAGTTAACAAGCGTTGTTCCAAACCAACCAAAACCAAAGGCGAACGATCCGATGTAAGTACTAATTGTTTACCTGATTGATGTAAATGGTTGAAAATATGGAAAAAGGTATTTTGAGTTCCAGTTTTGCCAGAAAATTCCTGAATATCATCAATAATCAACACATCAATTGTTTGATAAAAATTCAGAAAATCATTTACCGAATTACTGCGAACAGCGTCAGTATATTGAATTTGAAAAGTATTGGCCGACACATACAAAACACGCTTTTCAGGATGTAACTGTTTAGTCATTACTCCAATAGCATTTGCCAAGTGAGTTTTACCTACACCTGACTGTCCGTACATAAACAAGGGGTTGAAAATTGTTTTTCCAGGTTCATTAGCAATGCTAATTCCAGCAGTACGAGCTAACTTATTGCTTGTACCTTCAATTAAACTGTTAAAATTGTACGATGGGTTTAATTGTGGATCAATTTCGGGAAGTTGCACCTTATGGTAAGGACTAACGTATCCGTTATTAACTCCTGCGAGCTTATTTTTAGGCTGTTCGCTTGTACTTGGTATTTGTGTAGCTTTATCGCTCGATTTATCAATAAGGACTCTGTATTCAAGTCTAGTGCCCTGCCCCGCTACACGAAACAAAGTCATGCGAAGTAAATCGATGTATTTTTCTTCGATATACTCTACAAAAAACTGACTTGGAACTTGCAAAACAAATATATTGTTTTCAAACTTCAATGCTTCAATTGGTGCAAACCAGGTATTGTATGATGCCTCGCTTATATTATCACTAATGACACTAAGGCATTTTTTCCACAATTCTTCGGGACTCTTAAACATATTCTTACTTAAATAACTGGGATTACATTTCTGGTTTAACAATTCACATTAATTTACTGAAAAAATACTTGCATCAAAAAAAAATTACAGAGGCTATTTTCAGGACTACAAAATTCGGAAAGAAAATCGAGAAAAAAAAATCGCTTTTTTTTTGGAGAATTTTTAATGAATTTAGTGTTCTAATTTACAGCATTTTACATACAATCACTGAATATCAGACATTTAGCACTATTACATTTGTAATAGTTTTGTAATATAATTGATTACAAGCATGTTAACAGATTATTACTTTTTTATTACATTTAGGGGGCTAAAAAAGCCGAAACCATTCATACAAAAAGGTTTCGGCCCTATTAAATTGATATATATAAAAAAAACAATTTTCTTTGTTATTTAGAATGATTCTAAATAAGGATTCTATTTTTGTTTGGTTGCAAACAACGAAAAATGAACATATCGCTTAGGGTTCTGCTTTAAGTCAATAAGCAGTTTATCAGCACTTTCGGCAGTACTTGTCAGGTTATTGTATAATTTTTTATCGTTTAACAATAATCCAACTGTACCATCGGAACTGTTCAGTTTATCTGTTGTCATATTCAGATTTGCAATAGTATGATTTATACTTGCAAAAGTAGCTGCAAAATCAATCTTGCTTAAATTTCCACTAATTTGTTTTAAGTCGGACGTTACGACATTTACATCTTTTACAATTTTAGGCACATCGTTACCCATAAGTTTATTTAATTGAACTGATGTTGACGATAAGTTTGATGTAGTAGTTTCGATGGACGCTAAACTATTTTTTAGCTCTTTTCCATCCATTACAGTGCGTAACGAGCGTAACAACGAATCGGCTTGCTCAGCTATGCTTTGAATTTTGGGCATTAAATCGCCCCCTACTTTGGCCATTAAACCCAAGCCCACTTGCGACTCAACTGTATCGCCTGACTGATACAATAGTTGGCCAGCTACTAGTGGTGCAAACACAATTTGTACTGCTTTTCCACCCATTAATCCATTGTCGAACAATTCAATTTTGGCTCCTTTGGGAATATCAATATCTTTACTTACCGAAATTCGAACAACAAAGGCTGTTTGTTTTGTAAAATCATATTTAATTTCTTCCACTTGCCCCACTTTATAGCCTTTAACTAATACTGGCGACGAGGGCACCAAACCGTCGATATTTTCGTAAGTAGCATAATAACTCGATACTGACGAGAAAATATCCATACCTTTCAAAAAATTTAAACCAAAATACAATACAAAAATGGCAATTACCACCATGATACCCACTTTAACTTCGCGAGTAAAAAAACTTTTCTTCATTTTCAATATTTATTTCTTATAGGTAGTTTTTAATGAAACAAAAATACCCCATTAATTTATTTGTTTTTATTCGACAGTTTAATTGCCTCTGATACAGCAATTTTATTTTTTCCCAAAAAAGCAATTACAAACGCATCTGGAAACAAAGCAAGCATTTCTTTTCTGAGTTTGGACACTACTTCATATTTTGCATCAGCCCCAATAGTGTATTTATACATTCCATTTTCAACAAAAAAATCAGCATTACGTATACCTCTAAAGTCAGCTGCATTCGAATTGAGTTTTTTACTACTTGCAAACAACTGAAGTTTGTAAATTGGCCTTTCGGTAGCAGCTGCATAGGCATTCATATCCACATATTTTTCTTTATCGGCCGAAATAGGTGTATTTACACGCTGTGGAGCACTTTGAACTGGCTTAACTACAGGCTTAGTTTCTTTTTTAATAGGCTCTTCTATAGTTTCTTCGGCTATTTCCTGAATTGGCTCAGCTGGCTCTTTTGCTTTTTTAATGTTATTTTTCGAAAGTGACTCTGCCACAACATCTTGCTGCACTTCTGGAATATCGTCAGTACTTTGTTTAACAACTGGCTTCGACTCTTTCTTGCTTTTTTCGCTTTTAGTAGTTTCTTGATTTTTTACTTTTACCGTATTTGATTCGGTTGTTGATTCAGTTTTTGCTAAATCACTCGAAGCTTCAGTTTTTGATTTTTCGGTTGACTTTTTATCAGTCTGTTTTGTCTCAACTTGCTTTTTTTCGGTTTGTTTTTTATCCGTTTTTGCAATTGGAGTTTCAGCTACAATTTCGGGTTTAACAATATCTTTAATCGGAACAACTGCTTCTTTGGTATTTGCAACTACCGATTTAAGCGGAGCAGCACTTTCACTGCGTTTATCATACCTACCAACATCGTCAATCTTCAACGACTCAGTTTCGTTAAATGATTTTTTGGCAACTTTACCTGATTTTTTATCATGTTCATATTTAAAACTTACAAAAGCTTTGTATATTGATTCAGCCAATTGTTTTTGTCCGGCAGCACTTGCTAAAAACTTTTCTTCGGCCGAATTGGAAATAAAACCAAGTTCAATAAGCACGCTAGGACATGCAGAGCGGTACAAAACCCAAAAACCAGCCTGACGAACTCCCCTATCGGACCGGTTGGCGTAATTTTTAAAATGATTTTGAATGTCGGAAGCAAACGAAATACTACGGTCGATGTATTTATCTTGCATAAATTCGAACATTATATACGAGTCGACCGATGCCGGATCAAAGCCTTTGTATTTGGACTTATAATCATCTTCGAGAAGCATAACGGAGTTTTCGCGCATGGCCACATCCAAGTTTCCTTTTGACTTGGCCAAACCCAAGGTAAATGATTCGGTACCATAAGCAGAGCCAGATTGAGCCGCATTGGTGTGTAACGAAATAAACAAATCGGCATGATTATTATTAACAATATCAGCACGTTCTTGCAATGTTAAATACTTATCCGTATTGCGTGTAAAAACTACTTTTACATCATTATAATTAGCTGCAATAATTTCGCCTAATTGTAACGAAACCGATAAGTTAATGTCCTTTTCGCGCGAAATTTTGCCAACTGCGCCAGGGTCATGTCCTCCGTGACCTGCATCAATCACAACTGTGAACTTAGAATTTTGAGCAATACTTACTGTAAAACAGCAAATTGCAAAAAATACCAATGCAAATTTAATTTTGATGAACTTGTTATTTTTAATCATATTTGTTTTGAAACAGGCAATTTCGACATAATAACATGCAAAAGTAATGTTTTATTGCGGGATTAATACTTTATGAATAAGTAATTTTTCAAATTTATCATAAAAAAAAACTTTGCCTTTACAGAACAAGTTATTTTTCACTAAATTTGCGTTCCCAAAATAAGTAAACTTTTTCTAGAACAAATGTTTGTATCTGAACACCAACAAGCTATACATAAACTCATAATTATAAGCATACTACTGTTTATTTTTATGATTAATTTGTTGTATGCTCAAGATAGCAAGCCTTTGAACAATTCCATTAACAACGTTGTAAAATCGGACTCAGCATCAGCAATTTTGAAAGATTCGGCTAAAATAGCACAAAAACCTGGCCGAATTGATGCCGAAATAAAGTATAACGCAAAAGACTCCATAGTGTTTACAGGCAATGGTACTGGTTTTTTGTATGGCGAGAGTGACATTAAATACAAGAACATAAACCTCAAGGCTGATTTTGTACGTGTTAAAATGGATAGTTCAACCATTTACGCTCGTGGAACAGTTGATAGCACCGGCGTTAAAAAAGGCGATCCTGAATTTGCCGAAGGCGAAAAGTCTTATTCTTCGAAAGAATTAAATTACAATTTAAAAACACAAAAAGGCTTTATACGTCAGGCTGTTACGCAAGAAGGCGAAGGCTATATTATAAGCGATAAAACAAAAAAAACAAAAGATGATGCTTTTTGCATGACGGATGGTAAATTTACAACTTGCGACAATCATGATCATCCCGATTTTTATTTACGTATGTCGCGTGGCAAAGTTAAACCTGGTGAATATATTGTTACCGGCCCAGCCAATTTGGTTATTGCTGATGTACCAATACCTATATATATTCCGTTTGGATTTTTCCCCTTTACCAGCGATTATTCATCCGGAATTTTAATGCCAAGTTATGCCGATGAACTTACCCGTGGATTTGGATTAACAAATGGTGGTTACTATTTTGCAATTAACGATTATATGGATTTGGAGATGCGAGGCGAAATATATACCAAAGGAACCTGGGCGTTGCGTGGAAACTCTTCGTATCGAAAAAAATATAAATACAGTGGAAGTTTAGGTGTTGAATACCGCAAAGATGTAACGGGCGAAAAAGAAACAACATCGTATAACGAAGCTAAAAGTTTTAGGGTTACGTGGAGTCACTCGCAAGATCAGAAAGCTAATCCAAATTTTAATTTTTCGTCGAGTGTTAATTTCTCAACAAGTGGCTTTAACCGCAGCAATATAAATTATTATTCCCGACCTGATTTAAACTCCGAAAACACAAAATACTCAAGTGTAAACTTCAGTAAGCGTTTTCCTGATTTACCTTCTTTAAGTTTATCGGGTGGTATGTCGGTTACGCAGCGTACAAGCGACTCAACTATCAGTTTAAGCTTGCCAAATATTAATATTTCGTATAGCCGGTTTTATCCTTTTAAACGTAAAAACATAGTTGGCAAGGAACGTTGGTACGAAAAAATATCCATGTCGTACAGTGGATCATTGGCAAATAGTATAACAACCAAAGAAAACCTACTCCTAAAATCATCGTTATCCAAAGACTGGAAAAATGGTATGCGTCACAGCATTCCAGTATCGGCAACATTCAATGTATTGAAATACATTAATATATCTCCTTCGTTTAATTACACTGAGCGCTGGTATTTACAGTCGGTAACAAAGAATTGGGATAAAGACAATCAACGTGAACTAGTGGATACAACTACTAAATTTAATCGTGTTTACGATTTTAATATGGGCATTTCTGCTTCTACAAAATTGTATGGTTTCTATACTCCAATCCGTGCTTTATTCGGAAATAAAATTGAAAAAATACGCCACGTAATGACACCTAGTGTTGGGTTTGGGTATACACCCGATTTTGGCGACACCAAATGGGGATATTATGACTATTACACCAGAAGCGTACGAAACATTTCAAATCCAACAACTTACACCGATACTCAAGTACGATATTCGCACTACGACGGCAGTTTATATGGTTCGCCTGGAACAGGAAAATCAGGAAGTATAAACTTCTCGCTTGGTAATAATGTAGAAATGAAAGTGCGTAATGACAAAGACACTACAGGCACTGAAGCATTTAAACTTTATAGTCTGATTGATAATTTATCCATTAGTGGAAATTATAATTTAGCAGCCGATTCGATGCGTTGGTCGCCGTTTTCGGTTAGCGTACGACTAAAACTCACCAAAAGTTATTCGCTAAACCTGAGCTCATCTTTCGACCCTTACATGTATGTTCTTAACAGCTCCGGAAATCCAGTAAGAGTGAATCAGTTACGTTGGAATAATGGTGGTTTTCCACGTTTTCAGGGCACAAGTACATCGTACAGTTATACCTTGAATAATGAAACATTTAAAAAATTATTTGAGAAGAAAACAAATAATAAAGCTGTTGACACGAAAACTGACTCCGAGGGAAACGAAATACCTGAAGATCAAACAATAAAAACAGCTGACAAAACACCTGAAAAATCGGATAAAGACAATGAAGGATTTGTAAAAAACACTATACCTTGGAGTGTATCAGTCAATTATTCAGTAAGCTATGTTAATTCGTCGGTTTTTAATAAAGCCAAAATGGAATACGATATGGAGTTTAGGCATAACCTAAGCCTAAATGGAAGTCTTGATTTAACAAACAACTGGAAGTTTACGGCAAATTCAACTTACGATTTTGAATATAAAAAATTCACCTATACAAGTATCAATATTACCCGTAGTTTACACTGTTGGAATATGTCGGGCAGTATTGTACCTTTTGGTGCTTATAAATCATACAGCTTTCACATTGGTGTAAATGCCAGCATGTTAGCCGATTTAAAGTATGACAAAGTGAGTGAGTATGGACGAAATATAATAACTTGGTATTGAAATAGTCAAAAGTTTGAAAGGTTTGAAAGGTTTGAAGAGTTTGAAAGGTTTGAAAGGTTTGAA
>CAYXQZ010000059.1:0-2598 GCA_964466415.1 uncultured Paludibacter sp. | reverse complement strand
AGTTTGAAAGGTTTGAAAGGTTTGAAGAGTTTGAAAGGTTTGAAAGGTTTGAAAGGTTTGAAGAGTTTGACTTTTGACATTATTAACATTAAAAAGATTGAACAATTGACCCTTGAAAGTGGTTTTATTTCGATACAAAAGTAAAAGAGAAATTATTAACAAAAAAACAATAATAAAAACAATGAAAATTACAGCAAACAAATCAGTATCAGCAGAATACGAATTGTACGTAGAAGGCGACTCAGCTGGCGAACAAGAATTAATGGAGAAAGCAACAGCCGAACAACCATTAAATTTTATTTATGGTGTAGGCATGATGTTACCAAAATTCGAAGAAAGCCTTTTTGGTTTATCTGTTGGAGATAAATTCGATTTCACAATTGGTGTGGAAGATGCTTATGGTCCTTACGAAGACGAAAACGTTTTGGATTTGGATCGTGCCATTTTCGAAATTGATGGTCAGTTGGATGCCGAAGTGGTTTACGAAGGAAATGTTGTTCCATTGATGGATAATGAAGGACATCGTATTAATGCTCAGGTAGTATCGGTAAGCGATACGCATGTAAAAGTGGATTTAAACCACCCACTTGCTGGCGAAACTTTACACTTTAAAGGTTCGGTACTTGAAGTACGCGAAGCTACTGAAAAAGAACTTGCTGCACTAATGGGCGGCGGTGGCTGCGGTAGTGGCGGCTGTGGCAGCTGTGGTTGCGACGATGGTGAATGTGGCGATGGTGGCTGCAGTACCGACGACGAATCAAAAGGTTGTGGTTCAGGTTGCGGTTGTCATTAATTTGATACATAAAAATTAAAAAAATGGATAACGACTTCTGACGTTGTCCATTTTTTGTTTTGAATTGTTTTTTAAAAATTGTATCTTTGCAAAAAATGATATTCCCTAAAAATTAATACGCATGTCGAATACTATTGGCAAATTATTTACGTTCACTTCGTTTGGCGAATCGCACGGAAAAGGCATTGGAGGAATTATTGATGGCTGTCCGGCAGGCATTGTAGTTGATGAGCAATATGTTCAGAGTGAGTTGGATAGACGTAAGCCAGGTCAGTCATCCATAGCTACGCCACGTAAGGAAGATGATAAAGTAGAGTTTCTTTCAGGTATTTTTGAAGGTAAAACTACTGGAACACCCATAGCTTTTATTATATGGAATCAGAACCAACATAGTAAAGATTACGATCATCTAAAAGAAATTTACCGACCTTCGCATGCCGATTTTACCTATCAGCAAAAATACGGCGTTCGCGATCATCGCGGTGGTGGACGTAGTTCGGCTCGCGAAACAGCTTCGCGCGTTGTGGCTGGTGCTATTGCCAAATTAGCTCTGAGTCAACATGGCGTTTCGATACATGCGTACACTTCGCAAGTGGGCCCTATTGCTATGACACAATCAATGGATACAGTTGATTTACAACAAATTGAAAGCAATATTGTACGTTGTCCACAAACGGATATTGCCGAAAAGATGATAAGCTATATACAAGAGCTGAAAAAAGAAGGCGATTCGACTGGTGGAATAATTTCGTGTGTTGTTAAAGGCGTTCCTGTTGGTTGGGGCGAACCAATATTTGATAAATTGCAAGCCCGATTGGCAGCCGCTATGATGAGTATAAATGCTTCGCACGGTTTTGATTATGGACGTGGATTCGAAGGAGTTTCGCTTAAAGGTTCTGAAATGAATGATGCCTTTGTAAAAAATGGCGATAAAATAACCACACGCACCAATAATTCGGGTGGTATACAAGGTGGAATAAGCAACGGTGAGGATATTTACTTCCGAGTATTATTCAAACCTGTGGCTACTATCTCCAAAAAACAAGATACCGTAGATATTCACATAAATGAAGTTGAATTAGAAGCTCGTGGCCGACACGACCCTTGTGTGCTACCTCGCGCTGTGCCTATTGTTGAAGCAATGGCAGCTATCACGTTGCTGGATTTGTATCTGACTAACAACTCTTAAATTCGATAGAGCATATCTAAGTCATGGAAATCACACCACAACATTGGGGCATAATAATTAATCCAAAATCGGGGAAGAAAAAATACAGACACCAGCGAAAAGAACTTTTTTTGGTGCTGAAACATCATGCTATACCGTTCGATTATCGTGTTACCCGTTTTGCCGGACATGCTTCGAAAATAGCCCGCAGTTTTGTTGAATCCAATTACAAAAACATATTGGTGCTAGGTGGCGATGGCACCATGAGTGAGGTTATTAACGGTATTTTTAGCGCAAAAATCGAAACCACCTCTGACCTTAAAATTGCGTTAATTCCACGCGGAACAGGAAATGATTGGGGGCGATTCTGGGGATTAACCCGCGATTACCGCAAATCGATAGACGTTTTTCTGAAAGCCAACACCCAAACCATTGATATTGGCAAAGTTGCCTATGATATGGAAGGCGAAAAGGAAGCGCATTATTTTATCAACTCCATAGGTTTGGGACTTGATGCTGCTGTGGTAAACTTGACTCACCGACTGAAAGAAATTTTCGGAAGTCATTCTTTTATGTATTCAGTTTCGTTATTGCTTGCCGTTTTTAGTTACAAAGCACATAAAGTACGTATACAAGC
>CAYXQZ010000058.1:0-17380 GCA_964466415.1 uncultured Paludibacter sp. | reverse complement strand
GAGCAACAGACTCTTAATCTGTGGGTCGAGGGTTCGAACCCCTCCTGGGTCACAAAACGCGAAAAAGCGATTGAACATTTATTCAATCGCTTTTTCTTATTAATCGTATTCCAAAACTTTATTCTTCGTCTCTAAATTCTAAAATATCAGCTGGTTGGCAATTTAATACTTTGCATATTGCATCTAATGTGCTAAAGCGTATTGCTTTGGCTTTGCCAGTTTTAAGGATGGATAAATTTGCTGGAGTAATATCAACTCGTTCTGATAGTTCGTTGAGCGAAATCTTCCTACGCGCCATCATTACATCTAAATTTACTATTATTGCCATTTTGGTGTTTCTTAAATTGTATAATCTTGTTCTTCTTTCATCTCAACAGCAATTCGCATTACTTCGGTCATTATCAGTATTACTATACCCATTATAATGGCATTAAAATCAATTATTTTCGAATAAGTAAACCGATAGTGAGTAAGATCAACCAAATATTCAGCGCTTATAATAT
Source organism: uncultured Paludibacter sp. (assembly GCA_964466415.1). GTDB lineage: Bacteria > Bacteroidota > Bacteroidia > Bacteroidales > Paludibacteraceae > Paludibacter. The sequence continues at coordinate 16,877 of CAYXQZ010000058.1, read as the reverse complement.
TAACTAGTTGAATAACTGAACCAATTAATCCAATTCCTAAAATTATTGTCCCAATTCGGTTAATACGAGCCAGATTAATTCGCTCAAAAACTTCGGAATGTTGTAAGGAGCGAAGCACTTTTACCACCAAAAATGGAATCCAAATTCCTAAAATCAAGACAATAATAGTTAATGCCATATAAAGTGAATTTAATGCCATCCACCAGATAGGTTTTTGCTGTATGTCGCTAAAAATTAGCGATATATTGTTCGATTGGACTAATACTTCTTGCCCGTTTTTGGTGTTTAGCTCGTTTGGTAACATGATGTCCGGATTTTTAGGTTCTACGTCCATCATAATAAATTCTTGTGTTTTATTTTGAGTATTATCCTCGTATTTAGCTATGGTCAGCCCATAATTAATACCATCGATAAATGGTAAAACAGCACCTTGGTATAAACTACCAAAGAAAACGATTAATAAAACAATGCATAAAGATTTTAAACGTTGCATACTTTTCTTTTTATTTAATTGTAAGTTCATTGATTAAGCGATTTGCGCCTCCCACTTTGTCCATTATAAACAATACGTAGCGTATGTCTACATTAATAGTGCGTTGTAAATCAGGTTCAAAAATGATATCACCACTCATTGCTTCCCAGTTTCCGTCAAAGGCAAGTCCAATAAGTTCGCCTTTTGCATTGAAAATTGGGCTTCCAGAGTTACCTCCTGTTATATCGTTATTACTCAAAAATGCAACATGCATTTTACCAGTTTTCGAATCGATATAGGCTCCGTAATTGTTTTCAGTGATAGCATTTTTAAGCTTTGCTGGAACATCAAATTCATAATCATTTGGAATTTCTTTTTCCAAAATACCTTGTGTAGTAGTGTAATAATTATAATCAATGGCATCGGCTGGTTTGTAACTTCCTATTTTTCCATAAGTCAATCGCATGGTCGAATTAGCATCGGGGTAGCGAGCTGCTCCTTTTTCAATATCCATTTCCTTTAGGCCAGCTTCGTAGTTGCGCTCAGCATCCTTAATCAATTCTAAAGCCTGCTCATAATCGCCTTTTTGTAAGCTTCCATAAAGTAATGTTGTTTCGCGATAGTATAAAACTGCTGGATCATTTAATAAGTTTAGTGTCTTCTTATTCAGTGCTTTCTTAAATTTATCGAATGTTGTGAAAACTGATTTTGAATAAATATACTCCGCATATTTCTGTGAGCTGCCTTTAAATTTTTTATTTATTGAATTGTAAAAAGCAGGTAGATATTCTGCCTCTACAGCTTTTTTATATTCGTTTATCATTACCTCAAAAGTGGCTTGATCTACTTCGGCATAATAATCTTTGTATAATTCTGCTGCTTTTTTCAGAACGGAGTCTTTATTGAATTTTCCTTCCGTAAGTTTCACTATTGTCGAAGCTATTCGTGGCATTTCGGTTCCACCTGTTAACGATTCGCGCATAAAGTTCAGTGCATGACTATATTTGTTAATTTTTTCATATCCGTTTTGCAAATTAGTCAATGCTGAGCCGTATTTGGCTTTTCTGTTTTCCGACGCATTTACCCATTCTGTAAATTCTTTTTCTTCTGTTTTCTTGCGTTCAATTATTCCAAGTTTTTGTATGGCTTTGTTCATGCCAATGCTGTTTTTCCAATAGTTGGAGCTGCGAGCATATTTACTGGCATAAGCAATATTGATTGCTTCGTTCGTTTTCATAAACGATTTCCAAACTGTTTGCTTTGCTCCTCTAACATCGATACGGGCTTGGTTGCCGTTTTTCATGCGGTTTTCTATTCCCCACGACGATAGGTAGCGTGTTGTTGTGCCTGGATTTCCCATTATCATGCTGTAATCGCCAGCTGTATATCCTTGGTTCGATATGGTTGCAAATCGTTTGGGTGAGTAAGGTACATTGTCTTTGGAGTAAGGTGCTGGCTTTCCATTTGCATCACTATAAACTCTAAATACGGAGAAGTCGCCCGTATGTCGAGGCCACATCCAGTTGTCGGTGTCGCCTCCAAATTTTCCGATTGACGAAGGGGGCGCATACGCAAATCGTACATCTGTAAATTCCTCGTAAACAAATACAAAGAATTCATTGTCGGAATAAAACGATTTGGTACTTATTTTGTAATGCGTATCTTTCGAAAACTCTTTTTTGATGGCTGTTAAAATGGAGTCTTGTTTGGCAACGCGTTTGCTTCCAATAAGTTCTTCGGGTAGCTGCGAAATCACTCGTTCGGTAATATCGGTAATGCTTACCAAAAATTTCACCGTAAGGTCTGGCGTGGGTATTTCATCTTCGAGCTTTTCGGCCGTAAAACCATATTTTAAATAATTATGATCCACTGTGCTGTGTTGTTGGATTGCTCCAAAACCACAATGGTGATTGGTGAAAACTAATCCTTGGTTCGATACCACAACGCCTGTACAACCATTTCCAAAAACAATAACCGCATCTTTGAGACTTACATTTTTATCGCTGTAAATTTGGTCGGCAGTAAGCGTACATCCCATTCCATTCATTTTTTGGATATTGAGTTTTTCAATTAAAGGCAGCATCCACATACCTTCGTCGGCCTTTACGGCAAAACTGCTTATTACTACCAATAATACTACTGCTAATTTCTTCATTGTAATTATATTTACGATTTCTTTTCTTGTTTTTAAAATAATAAATATCGAATTTCGATATACAAAATTAGTCATTAGTTTATAAATATGAAAATTTTATTCAAATTATTTATTTGTATCACGCTAATATTTCAATTTTAAATTTTCGAATGTCTTCTTTTTTTTATATATTTGCAGTTTATATCAAATTGGGAAAAAACTGTATATGCTATTTTCAGAAGTAATTGGACAACAAGAAATTAAAGATCGTTTTGTGTGCTCGGTAAAGGATCAGCGGATTCCTCATGCTCAATTATTACGTGGACCCGAAGGAATTGGAAAATTAGCATTGGCCATAGCTTATGCTCAATTTATTTGTTGCGAAAATAAGAAAGAAAACGATTCGTGCGGTGTTTGCCCTTCGTGTGTAAAATACAAAAAGTTAGCACATCCCGATTTGCATTTTGTGTTTCCAATTATTAAACCGACAGGGAAATTAAGTACCGTTTGCGACGATTTTATAGGTGAGTTTAGAGAAACGATTCTTCGGAATCCATACTTTAGTGTGAACGATTGGTATGCTGTTATTAGTGGCGATGCAAAACAGGGGATGATTTATTCGAATGAAAGTCAGGAGATTATTCGTAAATTAAGTCTCAAAACTTATGAGTCGGAATACAAAATAATGATTATTTGGTTACCCGAAAAAATGAATGTGGAATGTGCCAATAAGTTATTGAAAATATTGGAGGAACCACCTGAAAAAACTGTTTTTCTATTGGTTTCGAACGCTCCCGACGAAATATTAACAACCATTTTATCGCGCACACAACATGTGGCTATACCCAAGCTTACGGATAGCGATTTGGTTAAGGCTTTGTTGAAAAATAGAGATATTGAAATTACACAACACGATGCTCTTAATTTAGCACGAATTGCTAATGGGAGTTATTTGAGTGCCATGTCAATTTTGAGTGAGGACGATGAAAACAAAGTCAATTTTGAACGTTTTGTTCTCATTATGCGTTTAGCATGGCAGGTTGGAAATAGGAAAGATCATGCTTCGCTTAAGACTTTGCGTAAATGGGCCGACGATATGGCAGCACCTGCTATTGGTAGGGAAAGACAGAAGAAATTTCTTGTTTACGCGCAACACATGACGCGCGAAAACTTTATTTTAAACCTAAAACAAACAGATTTAAACTACTTTGTAAGCTACGAATCAGATTTTTCACAAAAATTCTCGCCGTTCATTAATGAACGCAATGTGGAAGATATTATGAAAGAATTTGAATTGGCTGAACGACATATTGAACGAAATGTAAACGCAAAAATGGTGTTTTTCGATTTGGTTCTAAAAATTATAATGCTATTGAAAAGATAGAACAATGTCTAAGGACTGAAGTCTAATGACTAATGACCTTTGACTCTCGACTTTTGACTTTTTCTGATTTCTAATTTCTAACTTTAAAAAAAAATGGATATTACTCTAAATAGTGGCGGTTGCTGCATGACTAAAGGTGGTTGTCAGTGCCATTCGAATAAAAAGCTGGGTGTTTTCGATTGGTTAATCGATTTGCCAGAAACATTGAACGAAACTGATTTTGTTGAAGTTCAGTTTAAAAACACACGAAAAGGTTATTTTTTGAATAGTACTAAAATTCCTCTCGAAAAAGGTGATGTAGTTGCTGTTGAGTCATCGCCAGGACATGATATTGGTGAAGTGACGCTTCAAGGCCGATTGGTTTTATTGCAAATGACCAAAAATAATATTCACCCTGATCGTTTCGAAATTCGACGTGTGTACCGCAAAGCGCGTGAGGTGGATATCGAAAAATACAACGAATCGAAAGCACGCGAGCAGCAAACTATGATAAAAGCTCGCCAAATAGCTGATAGTTTGAAGCTTAATATGAAGATTGGCGATGTTGAATTTCAAGGCGATGGAAATAAAGCCATTTTTTACTATATAGCCGACGAGCGTGTCGATTTTCGTCAGTTGATAAAAGTTTTTGCCGAAACTTTTCGCATCCGTATCGAAATGAAACAGATTGGTGCTCGTCAGGAAGCGGGTAGGATAGGGGGAATTGGACCTTGTGGTCGCGAACTTTGCTGCTCTGGATGGATGACTAATTTCAATTCGGTGTCAACTACGGCTGCACGTGTTCAGGATATTTCGCTCAATCCTCAAAAACTAGCTGGTCAGTGTGGAAAATTGAAATGTTGCATGAACTTTGAACTCGATACATATCAAGATGCTCAAAAGGACTTTCCATCCAAAGATATTTCGCTCGAAACCGTTGACAATACCTATTATCATTTCAAAACAGATGTTTTCAAAGGTATTCTATCTTATTCTACATCGAAAGAATTTGGAGCTAATATTGTTTCAATCGATGTAAATAGAGCTAAAGAGGTCATTGCCCTGAATAAGCAAGGCAAAAGACCTGATTCGCTAGAGCTTAAAGTGACTACAGCAAAAGCTCCTGTTGTTGATTATAATAATGTGGTAGGACAGGATAGCCTAACAAGGTTTGATAGTACTAAAAAGTTGCCTGCTAAAAATAATAAAAATCAGGGTAATAGGAAAGAAGGTATAGCAAGACCGGTGCAAAACACAAGCAGCAATCCACCAAAACTTATTAAACGCAATGATCAGAATAATCAACCTAAATAGTAAACTGCTTTTCTTGTTTATTATCATATCGTTGGCATCGTGTGTGAACAATGAGGTGTATTTTAAATACCAACCCGTTAATGTAAATGGCTGGTCGAAGGACAGTGTATTCACTTTTGATGTCACAATTGATGACCCTAGTGCGAACTATAACTTCTATGTAAATACGCGTAATAGAGGTGAATATCCATATCAAAATATGTGGCTTTTTATTTCGGAAATGGGCCAGGATAGTACAATTACAAAGGATAGCATTAACTTTTACTTGGCCGATGATTTTGGAAAATGGCTAGGCTCGGGTGTTGGCCCTATTTACAATATGCCTGTACTTTATCGTAAGAACTTCAGATATTCCAAGTCTGGTCGTTATCGCTACCAAATTCAGCATGGCATGCGCGATTCTATACTCTTGGGTATTAACGATATTGGTATAAAAATAGAAAAAGCGGAATAATACTTATGGGTAAGAATAAATTGTCCAAGTTTGCTGATATGGAGGAGTTTCCACATGTATTTCAAGTATCATCGCATGCAGTACGCGAAGGGAATGAGTTTGACATGAAAGGTGCTTGGAATGTACAGTTTTTCAAAAATGATAATCCAATAGTTTTAGAACTAGGTTGCGGTAAAGGCGAATATACAGTGGGTTTAGCTGAATTATTTCCCGAAAAAAATTTTATTGGAGTCGATATTAAAGGAGCTCGTATGTGGACAGGTGCCAAAGATTCGCACGAAAAAGGTTTGAAAAATGTTGCTTTTTTACGAACCAACATCGAAATGATTTTTCATTTTTTTGCAGCTAACGAGGTGGCCGAAATTTGGTTGACTTTTCCTGACCCTCAAATGAAAAAAGTGACCAAACGCCTTACTGCAACTAATTTTATTCGCTCTTATCTTCAGTTTTTAAAGCCTGAGGGATTAATTCATTTAAAAACCGATAGTAACTTTATGTTTACTTATACCTGTCAAATGGTAAAGGCAAACGGTTTTGGAGTGAATTTCGTAACGGATAATCTTTATAGTTCCAGTTTGGTAAATCCTATTCTGAAAATTAAAACCTACTACGAACAGCAATGGCTCGATAGAGGTCTTACAATTAAATATATTCAGTTTATTCCTCAACAAAAAGAAGTTTTTATTGAGCCGGATGAAGAAATTGAACACGATGCCTACCGGAGTTTTGGTCGAAGCAAAAGACATGGCTTGGAGGAGTGATTTTGATTGATTTTTGTCTAAAATGCTGAAAATGATAATTAATCACGTAAAATAATGTATTTTTATAAGTTTTAATTTTCTGTTTTGGAAAGAAAATTGTAATTTTGGACTCTCATTTCATAAATATTCAATTATGGCTAAAGAAGTATTAAATAATAGTGGTGTAATGTATAACGCATTGACTAATGGAAGTAAAATTGTAGGTAAAATTTTTGCCGATAGCGATTTTAGAATTGATGGTGAAGTAGAAGGCGATATATCGTGCAACGGAAAGTTAATTATTGGCCAAAATGGAATGCTGAAAGGGACTATCACCTGCGTTAATGCCGAAATTGTAGGCACTGTTAATGGTAATATCACTGTTTCGGATACACTTACACTCAGAAGTAGCGCTCAAATAAAAGGCGATGTTAAAACTAAAATACTCGTAGTAGAACCAAATGCAGTATTTAATGGAACTTGTTCCATGCGGGATGTGGTTAAAGTAGAAGTAGAGTAAAATGTAAATAATTAATAATAAAGACGTTGAGGTGATGAAAATGCTTCGACGTTTTTTTATTTTTGAACGCGTTAAATAATAATTTCAAAATAGGAATAATGTTGTACAATGCTTTTGTTATTGATGAAATTGAAGGCACATTTAGTTCTTCAATTAAAACATTAAATACTGCTGATTTATCCGAAGGTGAAGTTCTTATCAAAGTAGAATATTCATCACTCAATTACAAAGATGCTTTGTCGGCAACAGGTAATAAGGGAATTACCAAAAAATATCCTCATACGCCAGGAATTGACTCTGCGGGCGTAGTTGTTGAATCGCTTTCAGAAAAGTTTAAAACTGGCGACCAAGTAATTGTTACTGGTTATGATTTAGGAATGAATACGCCCGGTGGTTATGGCGAATATATACGTGTGCCAGCTGAATGGGTTGTAAAATTACCAAATGGACTTACACTTAAAGAAGCAATGATAATTGGTACAGCTGGGTTTACAGCTGCCATTTCGCTTTCGCGCCTGTCCGAATTGGTAAAACCTGCTGATGGTAAAGTAATTGTAACTGGTGCCACTGGTGGCGTAGGGTCAGTGGCTTTATCCTTGTTAGCCAAAAATGGATACCAAACTGTGGCAGTGTCAGGCAAAGAAGCTGAATATCCATTTCTGAAACAACTAGGTGCCTCCGAAATTATTTCGCGTGAGCAGTTTCAGCAATTCGAAAAACGTCCTGTTCTTTCGGCTCAATATGCTGGTGCAATTGATACAGTTGGGGGTGTAGCACTCGAAAATATTTTAAAATCGCTTCAACCTTTAGGCGCAGTAACTACTTGTGGTAGTGTGTCGTCGACTCAATTAAATATGACTGTTTTTCCATTTATCCTTCGTGGAATTACGCTTATAGGTATTTCAGCTCAAAACTTCCCCACTCATTTACGAACACCATTGTGGGAAAAATTAGCAAACGAGTATAAACCAACTCATTTGTTGGATATTTACAACGAAATTGGCTTAAATGATTTACAAAATGCAATTGATGATATTTTGCAGGGAAAACTGAAAGGACGTACTATTGTTAAACACAATTGATTTTTTCAGTTTTGTGGCATTTTGATTTTCATTTCTCGAAAAAAAGTTGCAATTTTGCAGAACAATAAAATACAAACTAAAAAACTTCTTTTCACCTTCTCAAACAGATGGCATTAGCAAACGAGAATTATCTCAAAACTCCTGAAATCTATTGTTTTGACGAAATAGAGAAACGTGTGAATGCGTATAAAGTGTTGCATCCTAATGCCAAAATTATTAGGCTTGGAGTAGGTGATGTAACGCGTCCGTTGCCTAATGAGGTGGTTCAAGCTATGCATGTTGCTGTGGATGAATTGGCGCAAGCGGCTACATTTCGTGGCTATAGTCCACCGCAAGGTTACGATTTTTTAATCGAAAAGATATTAAAAGAATACCGTTCCAAGGGCGTTTCGCTGACTAAAGAAAGCGTTTTTATTAGCGAAGGTGCCAAGTCGGATATTGGAAATGTAGGTCATATATTGGGTAGAGATAATATTATTGCAATTGCCGATCCGGTGTATCCTGTTTACGAAAATGCTACCATTATGAGCGGGCGTGCAGGTTATTTATCCGACGATCAGAAATGGAGTAATATTGTTTATCTTCGCTGTTCAAGCGATACTGGTTTTATACCTGAATTGCCCGAAGAAAAAGTGGATATTATTTACCTGTGCAATCCAAATAATCCCACAGGTACTACCATCAATAAAAATGAACTTAAGCGTTGGGTAGATTACGCTATCGAACATGAAAGTATAATTATTTACGATGCTGCTTATCAATCGTTTATTGTGGATGAGGATGTGCCGCAAAGTATTTACGAAATAAAAAATGCTAAAAAAGTAGCGGTCGAAATTCGAAGTTATTCTAAAACGGCTGGTTTTACTGGTTTGCGTTGTGGCTTTACGGTTATTCCACCTGAGTTGATGGTGCATACTAAAATGGGCGAAAAAGTAGCTTTAAATAAACTTTGGAGTCGCCGCAAAGCAAATTATACAAATGGAGTATCGTATGTGGTTCAGCGTGGAGCCGAAGCTACTTACACAAAAAAAGGAAAAGCTGAAGTGGCCGAGTTGGTCAATTATTATATGACTAATGCCGCCATGATTCGTGAAGAATTAATTAACAGCGGATTGGAAGTGTATGGAGGTGTTAATTCGCCTTATGTGTGGTTTCGTACACCAAACGATCAGCCATCGTGGAAGTTTTTTCAACAATTGTTGTACGATTTTCAAATTGTAGGTACTCCAGGAGTGGTTTTTGGATCGCTAGGCGAAGGTTTTATGCGTCTGACAGGCTTTAGTAGTCGCGAAGGTACGCAAATAGCAATGGAACGAATTAGAAATAAAATATAGAAGTAGTCAAATTATTAATTATCAATTACTAATTATTAAAAAATGTGTGGAATTGTAGGTTACATTGGTAAGCAGCAGGCTTATCCTATTTTGATAAAAGGACTTCAACGTCTTGAATATCGTGGATATGATAGTGCTGGTATTGCGCTTATTAACGATGGCAAATTAAATGTATATAAAGCGAAAGGCAAAGTGTCTGAATTAGTTCAGTTTGCTAATCAAAAAGATATAAGTGGACATATTGGTATTGCTCATACTCGTTGGGCTACACATGGTGAGCCTAATCAGGTTAATGCCCATCCACACTATTCTCAATCCGAGGAATTGGCTATCATACACAACGGTATTATCGAAAATTATGCTGTGCTAAAAGCTGGATTACTAAAAGAAGGGTATACTTTTAGTAGCGAAACAGATACGGAAGTGCTTATTCAATTAATTGAGTTTGTAAAAAAATCGAATAATATTGATTTGTCAACTGCAGTACAACTTGCACTTAATCAAGTTATTGGAGCTTATGCTATTTGTGTAATCGAAAAAAATAATCCTGATATAATTGTGGCAGCTCGTAAAGGTAGCCCTTTGGTTGTAGGTGTTGGCGATGATGAGTATTTTTTGGCTTCGGATGCAACACCAATTGTTGAATTTACCAATAAGGTGGTATATGTTGGTGACGAAGAAATTGTGACGTTGCAACGTGGAAAAGATTTGAAAATCAAAACTATATCGAATGTTGTAAAAACTCCCGAAATTAAAAAACTCGAAATGACGTTAAGTCAACTTGAGAAAGGTGGTTATCCACATTTTATGATTAAGGAAATTTTTGAACAGCCCAAAACACTAAGCGATAGTATGCGTGGACGTGTGAATGTAGACGAAGACAATATTAAACTTTCGGGATTTATCGATAATAAAGATCGATTTATGAATGCCGGTCGTATTATAATTACTGCTTGCGGTACTTCGTGGCATGCTGGTTTAATTGGGAAATATGCTATCGAAGAGTTTGCGCGCATTCCTGTTGAGGTGGAGTATTCTTCGGAGTTCAGGTATCGTAATCCGGTAATCAACAAAAATGATTTAGTGATTCCAATTTCGCAATCGGGCGAAACTGCCGATACTTTGGCTGCTGTTGAACTTGCCAAATCAAACGGAGCATTTATTTTCGGTATTTGTAATGTGGTTGGTGCATCCATTCCTCGTTTGACCGATTCGGGCTGTTATACACATGCTGGACCCGAAATTGGTGTGGCATCGACCAAAGCATTTACTGCTCAGGTAACAGTGTTAGTTATGCTTGCTTTACTTATGGGTAAGGAAAAAGGAACAATAACCGAAGAATTTTATTTGAGATGTGTACGTGAATTAGGACGCATACCTGAGAAAATTAAAAGTATTTTAGATCAAAGTGAGGCCATATCGCAATTTGCAAAAACCTTTACCTATGCTCAAAACTTTATTTATCTTGGTCGTGGTTATAATTTCCCCGTAGCACTCGAAGGAGCTCTGAAATTAAAAGAAATTTCATACATTCATGCCGAGGGTTATCCTGCTGCCGAAATGAAGCATGGTCCTATTGCATTGATTAGTCAGGAAATGCCGGTGGTTGTTATTGCACCAAATGTTGGAATGTACGATAAAGTTGTAAGCAATATTCAAGAAATTAAAGCACGTAAAGGTAAAATTATATCCATTATTACCGAAGGCGACGAAGTGGTTAAAAATTTATCCGACTATTCAATTAGTATTCCCGAAACGGAAGAATGCTTAGTGCCTTTGTTGGCTGCAATACCTTTACAATTAATGGCTTATCATATAGCAGTTGTTAAAGGTTGCGACGTTGACCAACCTCGAAATCTTGCCAAGTCGGTAACCGTAGAGTAAACATACACTAAACCCCTGCATCCTTGTTGGGGTTTTTTGTTTATAATATTTAAACCAATAAGTAAGGTTGAAGCTCAATATCGCACGAAGTGCAAATAACGGCGAAGCCTAATAACGACGTAGTCAAATAACAAAATACAATATGTGCGGTATAGCAATGATTAGGCTTTTAAAGCCACTGGATTATTATCAACAAAAGTACGGAACTTGGCAATATGGATTGCAGAAAATGTACTTATTGATGGAAAAACAACACAATAGAGGACAAGAAGGAGCTGGAATAGCTACCGTAAAATTGGATACACCTTCAGGCGAAGAATATATTTGGCGCGATAGGATAGAAGGAAAAAATGCTATTCAGGAAATCTTTGCAGGGGTGAATAAATCCATGCAAAAAATCGATTCTAATTTAGCTGTAGATGCTGAATACGCCAAACAAAATTTGCCTTTTGCTGGCGAACTGTATTTAGGACATTTACGCTATAGTACTACGGGAAAAAGTGGTATTTCGTATGTGCACCCTTTTTTACGCCGTCATAACTGGAAAAACCGTTCGATGGTGCTTGCCGGAAATTTTAATTTGACCAATGTTGATGAACTTTTCGACCACCTTACGCTTAAAGGTCAACACCCACGCGATAAGGGAGATACTTTTTTGATGCTTGAATCGCTTGGTTTTATGCTCGATAAGGAAGTTCAAGCGGAATATAACCGAATCCGAACACGTTATTCGAACGATATAATTATTACTCGAAAAATAGAAGAAAATTTAGATATTGCCTCCTTTATTCGTAAATCCGAAAAGCAGTGGGATGGTGGTTATGCTATTTGCGGAATGCTTGGACATGGTGATTCGTTTGTTTTTAGAGATCCTAAGGGTATTCGTCCTGCTTTTTATTATGCCGACGATGAAATTGTTGTAGTAGCATCGGAGCGTCCAGTGATTCAAACAGCAATGAACCTGAAAGAGGAAGATGTAAAGGAATTAACACCGGGCCAAGCCATGATTATTAAACGAAGTGGCGAAATTAGGTTCGATACTATTCGGGAACAAAAGGGCGGTCTCAAAAAATGTTCGTTCGAGCGTATTTATTTTTCACGTGGTAGCGATATTGATATCTATAAAGAGCGTAAAATGCTTGGTGAATCGCTTAGTAAACCTATTTTAGAAGCCATTGGACACGATGTTGAGAATACTGTCTTCTCATTTATTCCTAATACAGCTGAGGTGGCTTTTTATGGAATGATTGATGGTATTAAGGCTGAGACGAAGCAATCACCTAGAGTTGAAAAAGTGCTAATCAAGGATATTAAGCTACGTACTTTTATTTCGACTAATAACGAACGCGACGATTTAGCAACTCACGTTTACGATGTAACTTACGGTACTATTCGTCGTGCTAAAATGGATAATTTAGTGGCTATCGACGATTCAATAGTGCGTGGTACCACCTTGAAACAGAGTATTCTGAAAATAATGAATCGTTTGGAACCTAAAAAAATTGTAATCGTTTCGTCGTCACCACAGGTTCGTTTTCCCGATTATTATGGTATTGATATGGCTAAAATGAGCGAATTTTGTGCATTTCGTGCTGCTATTCAATTGTTGAAAGATAGAGGTATGCAAAGTTTGATCGACGAGGTGTATGCAAAATCGAAAGAACAAGAAAATTTGCCCAAAGAAGAGGTAGTGAATTATGTAACTGAGATTTATAAACCATTTACTCAGGATGAAGTGTCGATGCAAATTGCAAAAATGCTTACTCCATCTGATGTTGACTGCCCTGTGGAATTAGTGTATCAAACGGTTGAAGGTCTACATTTAGCATGCCCAAATCATACGGGCGATTGGTATTTTACTGGCGATTATCCTACACCAGGTGGTAATAGGTTGGTAAACAAAGCATTTATAAATTATTACGAAGGTAAAGAAAGCTAATAATATTCTAGTTTAGTTCAAATAAAAAAAAACGATTTTCAAAATAAATTGAAAATCGTTTTTTATTTTTTAAGCCATTTATAAATTGCAAAAAGCCCAGCCATCAGTGTTAGAATTCCCATTTCGTTGCCTATAGGTAGTGGATTACCTCCTGGGTCACCTCCTGGATCTAATGGGTCACCTTCATCATTTGTTCCACGTTGCATAACACCTCCTGTATTGGTGCCAGTAGTGTTTACCAGACTTCCTCCTATGCCTCCACCACTTGCAAATGTATTGGAAACTTCGGTCGATTTTCGTCCACCAACACCGCTAATGCCTATACCACCGCCCGATCCGCTGCCACCGCCACTAGTTTTTGTGCGGCTGCTTAAAGTTGAAATGCCTCCACCAGCTCCTCCTTGCCTTGCGTTTATCGACGATGAAGTGGAAATTCCTCCAGCAGAAATTGCTCTAAATGTTTCTGAATTATAAGGACTTGCAGCTGCTGTATAGCCATAGGAGCCATCACCTCCAGCATTTACGCCAGACATAGCTCCAATTTGACGTTCGTAATTAACACCAGGAGATACAGCATATCTATTCTGCTCTTTATATGCAGCATAGTGAATGTCGCCTCCTAATGGCGTATAAAGCAAGAGCAATATTACACCCGAAATTATTATAAACGACCAGATATAAATTATCTGATATTTTTTTTCCATGCGTTTCTAAATTATTACAAACAGACTCAATATACTTGGGTTAAACATAAATTAACGATAAATAATTCTTTAAATTTAAAAATATGAGATATTTAAAATCTTAAATTTATCTTGATATTTTGCAATTTGCTGATTTTCAATTGTTTATCTTTGTTTTGTGAACATAGCATATCACGGTGCAAAAATAATAATTAATTTTTAATAATTGTACTGATTTTAAATAAAAATTCTTATTTAAAATGTTCAGCAGAAAAATATTTTACAAATCAAAATGCGTCATTGGCAATAATCTACTTTAGATAAATTCATCATTTATCAAAAAAGTTTACACCAATAAGCTTATCATACCTGCCACCTACGGGGCGATAATATACATAAATGCAGTATTCATTTGTAGTTTGCCAAAAACTTCCTTCAATTTTTTCGATTGAGGATTTTTGTTCTCCTTTTTTTAAAAACCGATATTGATAATTGTAGCCACCTTGCTTTAAAAGCGCTCTATGTGTATACATTCCAGCATTAAAATCATACTTTATTCGTGTGTTTTCATCAAAAAGATTGTAATACAAATCGCCTCCAATATATATTTGTCCGTCAAAAAATGGTTCTTTTGCTAATAAGATGAAATTTACATACATATAATCTCCTTCGGTGTCAATATTTGTTTTTGACTCCTGATAATTAATTATAAATTTACCATTAGCATCAAACTCGTGATTGTAAACCCTTGATTTTTGAATAACATCCTGACTTAAAAATGCTTCGTAATGTGGTTGAACGTATTTAATTCTATCAATACCACGACTAGCTGCATATACCGACGAAATGTCAAAGCTATGAAATTCGTTTCCACCCTCAAATATTAAATTTTTATTATTAATATAGCGTAGCGTTTTTCCATTAATAAAAGTAGGTTCGAGATTTATAACTTCATTGTCATACCTATTGTTTTGTCTGACACAAATTTTTAACTCATTTTGAGGGTTTTGAACTGCTACAGCATTCAGGTTTACATCAAAATCAATTTGCTGGTAACGGCCATTTAATTCAATATCGGTATTCGATCGTATTTTTGGATTAATTGTAATTTTTGGTTCTATTATCGAAAAGCAAACTTGTGCTACTGGATTGTCTGTTTTATTATCTTCGTAAACAAATACTACATAATTTCCTGATATTTTAAAGTTTATGTCGTTATTTGGTAGCTCGAATTGATAATGTGTATATAAAAAAGTGGTTGTGTTTGATAATTGCACATCCGTTATATTATTTGTGGTGTAACCAGTTAAATATTCGTTTGTTGATAGGTTTGATAGTGTCCAGTCGGCATTACAGTATATTACTTTATAACTATATGCATGAGATTCATGCGATAACTGATCAAATTTTATTTTAAGCACATCGGCACTATTTAATTCTATCAAATTCGAAGAGTATTTCTCCCCAACTCTTCCAATTTGAAGAGTTTTTATACTTGAATCAAAAATCTGACTTCTATATTTCTGAGCTTGTAATGCTTCGGATAAAGTTAAAGCATTAAGCAACAATAGTATTATAAAGATTTTTTTTTGCATCTAAATCAGATTTCTTTAAAAAACACTTATTTTTTTCAATTTGTAAAATCAATTTCTATGCCAAAGTTACAAATTATTTTTTGAAATTCAATTAAAATCATTGAATTTAAGGTGTGTAATTGACATTGTTTTTTTTTAAAATGGATAGATTGTGAATCCGATAATTTTCAATTCTATTTTGTGGATTTTGATTTTATTATAGAATAACAATTATTATAATTGTGTAAAATATGTTATTTCACTATCTAAGTGATAGTAAATCAGCGAAATAGGAATAAAGAAAAAAATCATTAATTACTATGTCGATTCAAATTAATTAAGTAATTTTGTCGGACTTTTCATGCAGAATAAACACATGATATTTTATAATGAAAAGTTACTATCTATTTACATAAAAATCAATTATTTAGAACAATAAAATGGCAAACCTGATTAAATCAACACGTGGTTTGGATATTGCAATAAGTGGTGCAGCCGATAAAGTGTTACATTCTTTTATACTTTCGGATGTTATAGCTATTGTACCGGATCATTACCATGCTATTACGCCTAAGGTTCTTGTAAAGGAAGGCGATGTGGTAAAGGCTGGCACACCAGTTTTTTACAACAAAGCAGTCGAAAGCATGAAATTTGTATCGCCTGTTAGTGGAAAAGTGCTTGCAGTAAACCGTGGTGAACGTCGTAAAATACTAAGCATTACCATTGAACGCGACAAAGAAATTGCTTACGAAACTTTTAAGACTGGTTCGTTAGAAGCAATGCAAACTGAAGATGTAAAATCTGCTTTACTAGCTGCAGGTCTTTGGCCGTACATTAAACAACGCCCTTACGATGTAATTGCAAATCCTACTGATGCTCCAAAAGCAATCTTCATATCCGCGTTCGATAGTGCGCCACTTGCTCCTTCGAGCGAATTTGTGTTATCAAAACAAATGGATGATTTTCAGAAAGGATTAGATGCTTTAGCAAAACTAACTACCGGAAAAGTTCATTTAGGCGTTCGGAACGTAACCAAATTATACGAGGGTTTAAAAAACGTAGAAATTAATCACTACCAAGGCCCACATCCTATTGGAAATACTGGAATTCAGATAAATAAAATTAATCCAATAAACAAAGGTGAAGTGGTATGGACAATTCATGCTCACGATGTGCTTTTTATTGGACGACTATTTAATAAAGGAATAGTTGACCTGAAACGTAAATTTGCTTTGACTGGCCCCGAAGTAAACTCACCAGCTTATTACGAAACGATAACAGGCTGCCAAATTGATAAATTGATTGTTGGCAAAGTAACAAGCAATGTAACACACCGCTATATTAGTGGCAATGTGCTTACTGGCTTAAAAGTAAACGGTAAAAG
>CAYXQZ010000057.1:7818-17417 GCA_964466415.1 uncultured Paludibacter sp. | reverse complement strand
TGCGCAATGCAACAACCGGTGCTGCTTCTTCTATTATTCCTGAAAACATCTTATTGTATTTAAACCTCTCCCTGACCCTCTCCTGAGGAGAGGGAAGTCACATTAATGAAATGCTGTGATATATGAAGTGGCTGTTATTTATTATTGTTAGTTATTTTATTATATTTCTCAAGTTGATGCAAAAGTTGTGAAGAAACCGCTTACTCCCTCTCCTTTGGAGAGGGTTGGGGAGAGGTCAATAAGTACGCCTTAAAATCAGCAAAAACCTTCGTCATTGCTTCACTTTTCTTTTCACCTTTCATAAATTCCTGTAGTTTTTCAGGTATTTCAACTTTTTCGCCTAAAATACCTTCCACCGTTTCGAGGAATTTAGCTGGATGAGCTGTTTCCAGAAAAACGCCCACTTCGCCTGGTTGAAGCATTTCTTTTAATGCGCGGTAACCACAAGCACCATGAGGGTCAAGTAAATAACCTGTTTCTTTTTTACATGCTTTAAGCGTTTCGGCAATTTGCTCGTCGGAATAACTTACTCCGCTAATTTCTTCCGAAATGGCTTGGTGTGAACCGCCATACAAATCGAGTACTCGTGCAAAATTACTTGGGTCACCTACATCCATGGCGTTGGCAATGGTCGATACCGAAGGGCGTGGTTTGTATTCGCCGGTTTTGAGGTATTCCAGAAAAATATCGTTGCGGTTGTTGGCTGCAATAAAGCGTTTGATAGGCAAGCCCATGCGTTTAGCAAAAAGCCCTGCTGTAATATTGCCAAAGTTACCACTAGGTACACATACCACCATATTGTTGGCTGCTGCTTCTGATATGGCTTTCAATTGAGCATAAGCATAAAAATAATAAAATGCTTGCGGTAAGAAACGTGCTACATTGATGGAATTAGCCGAAGTCAGTTTCATTTTAGCATTCAACTCATCGTCCATAAACGCTGCTTTTACCAATGCCTGACAATCGTCGAACGTACCATCCACTTCCAATGCTGTAATATTTTGTCCTAAAGTTGTGAACTGACATTCCTGAATAGGACTTACCAATCCTTTAGGGTAAAGCACATATACATGTATACCTTCTACACCCAAAAATCCATTAGCTACAGCACTACCAGTGTCGCCCGAAGTGGCAACAAGTACATTCACCAATTTATCATTATCGTGTTGGCGTTGAATGAAATACGACAACATTCGCGACATAAAACGTCCACCTACATCTTTAAAAGCCAGTGTTGGACCATGAAAAAGCTCCAAACTGTAAATGTTTTCTTCCACTTTCACCAACGGAACATCAAAATTCAGCGTGTCGTGCACAATCATTTTAAGCATATTAGCATGCACATCTTCGCCAAAAAGCATGTATGCTGCTGTATACGCCATATCTTCGAACGACATTTTGTCAATGTTTTCGTAAAACATGGCTGGTATTTCCAAAATATGATCAGGCATAAACAAGCCTTTATCCTCGGCTAACCCTTTAATTACGGCATCTGATAAGCTAACACCGCTCACTTTTTTGTTGGTACTGTAGTATTTCATAATGACCCCTAGCCCCAAAATGGGGATTCAGTTAGTATTTAAATAATTTATTCTTTGTTTTTTATTATAATCAAAACATACCTCATTCCCCTTTAGGAGTGAGGGGTTTAATTAATGTTTGCATAAATTCCATGCCTCGTAGCAAGCCATAACTTCCTTTTTCAACTGCAAATTCGTCGTAAACCTGCACTTCGTCGGGCGTTTCGCCTGTTCGGTAAATAATAAACGGAACAGGTTTGTTAGTATGTGTTTTAATAGCACAAGGCGTTGGATGATCGGGTAAAATGGCAATTGTAACGGGTTCAGTCCAAGTTGATACTTCCTCCAAAATTGGTTTTACAACCCTAGAATCTAAATATTCAATGGTTTTAATTTTTAAATCTACATCGCCTTCGTGTCCGGCTTCGTCACTGGCTTCGATGTGTAGATATACAAAATCGTCGGTGCGTAGTGCTTCGATAGCAGCTTGTGCTTTTCCTTCGTAATTAGTGTTCCAAAGTCCAGTAATTCCTTCTACTTCAATTACTTTCAATCCAGCATACACGCCAATGCCACGTATTAAGTCAACAGCCGAAATTACCGAGCCACTTTTCAGATTATACAATTCCAAAAGCGTTTTCATATCGGGTTTATAGCCAGGCGACCATGGCCATATACTGTTGGCTTTGTCTTTTCCAACTGCTGCGCGCTTAATATTTACAGGGTGATTTTCGAGCAAAGTTTGCGATTTAAGAATTAAATCATTCAATAAATCGGCAGTTTCATTTGCATCATCACTATTTGCTTTAATCATTACATCTGCATACGGAGTTCCGGGTACATCGTGTGGCGGTGTACATTTCAATTGTTTTTTACCACCTTTAATCTTCAATAAATGTCGGTACGAAACGCCCGGAAAGAAATTAACCTGCTCGTTTCCAAGTTCTTTTTGCAAAAAAAGAATCAACTCTTCGGCTTCTTCATTACTGATATGTCCGGCTGAGTGATTCTTGATTTTACCATCTTCGATACAAATTAGGTTGCAACGCATGGCCATTTCGCCATCCGCTATTGCTACACCCATACTTGCCGCCTCCAACGAACCACGACCTTCGAAAACTTTGGGAACATCGTAACCCAAAACGCTCATATTGGCAATTTCGCTTCCAGGAGCAAATCCAGCTGGAATGGTATCGAGCAATCCGCAACGACCCATTGCCGCAATTTTGTCGATATTGGGCTTATTGGAAGCTTGTAAGCAGGTTTTATTATTTAGCGAAGCAATAGGCTCATCTGCCATTCCATCGCCGAGAATTATTATGTATTTCATGTTGATTTATTGCTCTTAAAAAATCAATTATTTAACTGCACTTTCAATTGTAGATAAAATTATCTTTTTAAAATTCTCGATTAATGTATTGTAAGCTATAGTTTCAGGAAATATTTTATAATTAAATTCAAATGTATCTTCAAGAGATGTTATAAGATATGTGTCTTTACAAAACTGTATTGAAAGAATATATTTAAATTTAATGCCTTCTAATTTTATGTTTTTTGGATTTTTTAATTCAAAATCAAATTTTAACGACTTTGGTTTCCTAAAATCTTCAAATTTTACCAATGTTGAATTTATTATATTATTAACAGTTTTACTTCCTGAAATTTTTGTGCTTTCAAACTCTTTTCTTATTAACACCTTAGAAATATCAAATTTCTTTGAGTCTAAAAATCCAGTTGTATTTGATGTTTCAAAAAACGTATTTAATGGTGATAGTTTTTCAATAAACAATTTTGTATATGGCAAATAAAAATTATCAATAATGTCCCATACATATTCAGGTTTATAACTTGGTTTTTCTATCTCTGAAACTTTCAATTTCCTTTCCAATAAACTCAACTTCTTTTCAAAATCATCCTCTTCTTCAATACTTTCTCCTTTTGCAGCTTTTATAGCAATTTCAAATGAATGAACAAGTTGCTCACCCAAATACGCTACAAAAGGTTGAATTTTTCCAAGGTCGGCATTTGCTCCCTGCATAGGTTCTAACCCAACTTCCACATCGCAGCGATTAAGCGTTCGCAAATAGTTATTTTTATCTTTTGTTTGTATAATAACCATTGGGTAATCGTAACGAAACAATATATAATTGACCAACAAACGGGCAATTCGTCCATTCCCATCTTCAAACGGATGAATGCGAATATATCGATAATGAAGTAATGCAGCTAATTCAATGGGGCTTAACTCATCTTTTCCGACTTCCAAATTATACCATTCAACAAGTTCTTTCATCATTGCCGGAGTTTCCTCAACAGTAGCATAATGAAAAATATCGTTTGATGCTGTTCTTACATGGTTAGGGCGTGATTTGTATTCTCCCACCTTCACTTCCATTCTGGTGTTTTGACCATCTTGAGTTTGTGCATCCTTCCAAAAAGATCGAACCAAAATAGTCTCGTTTAGAGTACGGATAAAATTTTCAGTGAGAGGGCGTTCCTTATCTTTGGCTTCCGCAATTATCATTTTAAGTGCAACATCGTGCGCTTTCATTTCTTCGTATTCGCGCAACTCATGAACACCTTCTGTTCTCTCAAATATTAGCAATAGTTTAGTTTGTCCGTATGTCAGGGTGTTTCCTTCAATATGGTTTGAATTATAATTGAATTCCAATCGAAACTTTTCATCAAGCCGTTTTTGATCATAAGGCTTTAATGGTTGTAGCGATTGCCATTCGGAATATAATTGACTAATCCTATTCAACATAACTATTCTATTTCTTAATAAATCTTGTTTTACAAAAAATCTTTATAATCGGGCAAAGCATCTTCAAATTTCTTTACAGCTGCTTCAAGTGTTGTATAGCTCTCACCACCAGCAGCATTTAAATGTCCGCCTCCATTAAACAAATCGGCTGAGACTTTGTTTGCCGGAAAAGTACCTTGCGAGCGCAGTGATATTTTAATTTTATCTGGATCTTCGCGCATAAAAACCGAAAAAAGCACTCCATCAATCGAAAGTGGCATATTAACTAATCCTTCAGCATCACCATTCTGAAAATTAAATTCTTTCAATTCAGCTAATGATAGTGTTATCAATGCAGCTTTGTATTCGGGATAAACTTTCATTTTTTTATAAAGTGCATAGCCCATTAATCGTAGGCGGTCGGCCGAATAGTTGTTGAAAACGCGACGGTAAATATCATCTTTGTCTACACCAAGTTTTATCAATTCGTTGATAATGGTGTAAATTTCAGGTTTATTGGAGTTGTATGTAAAAGCACCTGTATCGGTCATCATACCAGTATAGATACATTCGGCACAAGCTAAATTAATTTTCGAAAAATCACCTAGTCGGCATATAAGTCTGAAAACCAACTCACTGGTCGATGATATTTCGGGGTACGAAATAGTGACCTTGGCATAATCGCCCGGATGTAAATGGTGGTCGACTAAAATTTTTGGAGCAGGGGCATTCATAATGGTAGCTTCCATTTTAGCCATACGGTTTGGTACATTAAAGTCGAGCGTGAAAATTAATTCAGCATTCGAAATAATTTGTTCGCATGCTTCTTTTTTTTCTTCGTAAACCATTACGTTTTCAGAACCTGGCATCCACTTCAAAAAGTTTGGAAATGCAGTTGGAACAATTATGGTAGGCTCTTTTTCAATCGTCATTAAATAATGCCATAAACCTAACGAAGAACCCATAGCATCACCATCGGGGCCTACATGAACCACAATCACTATTTTTTCGGCCTTGTTCAACTCCTTTTGAGTCTTGTGAATCAGGTCTTCAGCTATAATTTTCGAAATCATTTTTGTACATTATTATTTGAGTGCAAAAGTAGCAAAAAAAAGTGATTTTTTAATCATTTTTACTGTAAACATAAGCACCACTTTCGGCAACTGAATAAAATGCAATTGATTTTTCGGCACAAGCTTTTCGTATACTTTCGGTATACCATGCCGAAATAGTTTTGTCCACAACAACTAATTCAGGTTTTATGTTTTCAAAAAGATACTTCGCTTTTGGTTTTAGCTTATTGCCAATTATCAATAAATCAACTGTTAAAGGCGAAGTGAGTGACTTTTTAGTCCAAAATTCATTTTTAGCTATTGCAATTTTTTTAGTTGCAAAAAACACATAATTATTCCGAAAATAATTGGTTTTGGTTATGTTTTTTGTTTCTCCAATTTTATGTTGCCTCCAGTAAAGCAATGCAATTTTATTTAATTCTTCTTCGTTATTTGTGAAAATATAATTTTTGCCCTTTTCGATAAAGTTAATGTGTGTGTGCTTTTGCGAAGCATAAACTATTATTTTATCAGTTTGAGAGGTGCTGTAAATTACTTGTAATGAAATTCCCAATATTCCCAAAGCTGCCATTAAACCTAATATTATTGATTTAGCGTTTTTTGTATAAAAATACATTGTAATACAGGTTATTGCAATAACAAAAAGTAGCATTTGTATAAAATCCAATGTGAAAATGGATGTAGAATAGGGTAATTCGTAAATACTTACAATGGAGAAATTAAGCGCCCATAATGCCCATTTAAGTACAAATGCTACAGTAGTTGCCACAACAGGTATGGACGAAATAGCCAGTAAGGCCATCGCTAAATAAATAATTATCGACGATAATGGTATAGCTATCAGGTTTGTAAGTAAAAAATAATTTGGAAACTGCTGAAAGTAAAACAATGTAAATGGCAAAGTTCCAATTTGAGCTGCAATGGAAACGGTTAGTAAATCGCGGCACCAACCGGCTAATTTGCTGCGAACGGGTAGGAGTGAGGCAAATGGTTTTTGGAAAATAACAATACTTAAAACTGCGGTATAACTTAACTGAAATCCAATATTGTATAAATAATTGGGCTCAATGAGTAACATAATAAAAGCCGACATGAAAACCGTGTTGTAAATCTGTGATTTACGTTCGAGCGAGGTGCCAATGGCAACAAACGAAAACATAAATGCCGAACGAATTACAGATGGTGAAAGACCAGTAATAAAAGCATAAGACCACAAGAAAAGAACAATAAAAACAGCTCTTAAAAGCAATTGAAATCTATTCTTTTTCAGAAAACTAAGCAAAAATGCAATTACAACGTAAACTATCCCAACATGTAAACCGCTAACCGACAATATGTGCATGGCACCAGCAGCACTGTAACTAGCACGTAAATCGGGACTTAGGTCGTCGGTATAACCTACAGTGAGTGCAGCCAAAACAGCATACTCATAATCTGTAATGCCATGTTTTTCGTATATCGAAAGCAAATATGCACGCGCTATATTTGCTTGTCGTACAATTGAGAATGTTGTATGTTCTTTGGTTTTATACCAATCGGTAGCGTTAATATATGCTGTAGCACCAATTCCATTCTGTTTTAGGTAGGCAGCATAATCAAATCCTCCTGGATTTTCTTTTCCGGGTGGAGTTTTAAACGTAGTTCTGATAATAAGTTTGTCGTTGATTAATAACTGCTTGGCTTTATCACTTTTTTCAAAATAAATAATTGCATTACCCTGAGCATTTTCCCATTTATTATTAATTAATACCTTACTTAATTCAACTTCGCATCTATACGATTTTGGTTTTTCTTGTGTAGCAGATTTGGTTGTTACAATAAAAGTGCGTTGTTGGTTTAAAGGATAGAATGTGGCTTTGGATTCGTTGATATA
Source organism: uncultured Paludibacter sp. (assembly GCA_964466415.1). Classification (GTDB taxonomy): domain Bacteria; phylum Bacteroidota; class Bacteroidia; order Bacteroidales; family Paludibacteraceae; genus Paludibacter. Next base: position 10,208 of record CAYXQZ010000057.1, on the reverse strand, counting down.
GCTTAATGAGTACCCTAAAATAAACAAAAGCATAAATGAGCCTACACCAAATAACCATCGGAAACGAAATTGATTTTCGGTTTTCTTTAAAAACAATGAAGCTACTAGGATGGTTGCTGAAATAAAACTTGCAACTATTAATGCTGATGTTGAAATTTCGAAATATCGAAAGTAAACAATGCCAGCCACCAATGCTATAAATAGCCTAAAAAAAGGTGTTCGTTGCAAAAAATTCATTCAGTTAAAATTTTGAAATTAAGAAAATGTCAAATCAACGTGCGAAGCACCCACTAACGCGAAGCTAACAACGTGCAAAGCACCCATTAACGCCCGCAGGGCCAATAACGCGAAGCTAATAACGGCGAAGCCCCCAATAACGCCCGCAGGGCCATTAAAAAGCGTTTTTCAAATCAATAATCATTTGTTGCGGGTTGGGAGCATTGTAAACGGTACTACCAGCTACCAATACATTTACACCATGAGCATAGAGTTTTGCTGCATTATCAAGTGTTACACCGCCGTCGATTTCAATCAAACAATTGGGATTTAATCGGTCAATCATTTCCTTTAGTTCATCAACACGGTTGTAAGTTTCTTCTATAAATTTCTGTCCGCCAAAGCCAGCAAAAACCGACATAAGTAGCACCATATCCACTTTATTGATAAAAGGTTCCAATACTTTTACAGGAATATCCGGATTTATACAAATTCCAACTTGTATACCTTCGGCTCGTATTAATTCAATTACTTTTTCAGGTTGTAGGGTTGCTTCGAAATGAAAAGTAAGCATGCCAGCACCAGCTTTCGCAAAACGTTGTACATATTTTTCGGGTTCAACTATCATTATATGTACATCGAGCATTTTTTTGCAATGTTTTTTAACTGCTTCAATCACAGGGAATCCAAACGAGATATTTGGCACAAAAACACCATCCATTACATCGAAATGCAACCATTCGGCTTCACTGGCGTTTATCATTTCGCACATGGTTTGCAAGTTGCCAAAATCGGCCGAAAGCATCGAAGGGGAAATTATTTTGATCATTTTGTTCTTAAATATAAAACTTTATGGGTACTGTTTATCTGATAGTTTTGAATAAAAACTGTAAATTATTGGCGCGAATTTATCAATTTTCAAATTTTCAAATTGCTTTGTGTTTTTGCAAAAGTAATAAATTTAACGTGATTCTTCATAGTTTTTTGCTTTTTCGCCTCGTAAAATCCGTAGTCCTGCAAAAGCAAGAGCTTCCATTTCATCTTCACCCGGATATACAACCAAATGAGCAATGGGTGATATCATTTTTGTGATATAATTCACTACAAAAATATTATGAGCAATACCTCCAGTAAGAATTACAGCATTTACATTGCCTTCCAAAGCAGCAATCATAGCTCCAATTTCTTTGCTTACGTTGTAAGCCATTGCTTCTAGTATCAATTTAGCGTGTATATCACCATTTGTAGCTCTATTAGCAGCTTCTCTGGCATCGTTGGTGCCAATGTGTGCCACCAAACCGCCTTTCCCAACAAGCATTTTTTGGATCTGCTCTTTGCTGTATTCGCCCGAAAAACACATATTTATCAATGCCCCAGCATCAATAGTCCCTGCACGCTCTGGCGAAAATGAACCAAAACCATCCAAAGCCTGATTGGTGTCAATCACTTTTCCGAGCCTATGTGCTGCCACCGAAATTCCACCTCCTAAATGTACAATAACCAAGTTCAGTTTTTCGTATTTACTTCCAATACTTTTGGCATATTTTCGACCTATAGCCTTGTGATTCAACGCATGAAACACCGACCTGCGAGGAAATTGTGGTAAACCACTTATGCGAGCCACATCCTGCAATTCGTCAACTACTACCGGGTCGGCAATTAGAGCTATACAACCATTAATCTGACTCGCAATTTCGCGTGCAAGCATAGCACCAAGGTTACTGGCATGCTCATGACCACTTTTCATGTCTTCAATCATAGTATCGCAAACTTCATAAGTGCCCGACTCAACTGGACGCATCAATCCACCACGACCAACTATTGCCGAAAATTCACTTAATTCAATGTTCTTTTCAAGAAGCGTTTTTAAAATAATATTTTTTCGAAATTCATATTGATCAAAAACGTTTTTAAAAACAGACAACTCCTCACTCGTATGACGAATGGTGTGGTCAAATTGAAGTGTATCTTCGTAATATACTGCAATTTTAGTTGAAGTTGAACCCGGATTTATGGAAAGTATCTTATTCATTGGTTGATGTGCTGATATGTTGATGTGATGATATGATGATGTGCTGATATGTTGATGAAATTAATTCGTAAAATTCGTTTTAATTCGTAAAATTAGTAGCTATTTTGTTTCTCTTTTGCGGTTTGGATTTTTGGCAATGAAA
>CAYXQZ010000057.1:0-7718 GCA_964466415.1 uncultured Paludibacter sp. | reverse complement strand
TAAAATTAGTAGCTATTTTGTTTCTCTTTTGCGGTTTGGATTTTTGGCAATGAAATCTTTCCATCCTGAGTAAGCTTTGCTCGATTGAGGTCGTCCCATTTGTAAAAAATGACAATAGGCGGCTGCTAATCCATCAGTTGCATCGAGTTGCGGCAACATTTGTTCTTGTGGAATATTCAAATAACGGCGAAGCATATCTGCAACCTGTTCTTTGGATGCACTTCCACTTCCGGTAATAGCCATTTTTATTTTCAAAGGCGCATATTCTGTAATTGGAATGTCGCGATATAATGCAGCCGACATGGCTACACCTTGCGCCCGACCGAGTTTTAACATCGACTGCACATTTTTTCCGAAAAACGGTGCTTCAATGGCCAAACAATCAGGATGAAATTCATCGATTAGCGAGAGTGTACGTGCAAATATCCGTTGCAATTTTAAGTAATGATCTGTATATTTTTTCAAATCCAAAACTCCCATTGCAAGCATTTCCGTTTTATTGCCATTCACTTTCAGAATACCGTAGCCCATTATGGTGGTGCCAGGGTCAATGCCGAGAATAATTGTTTCGCGTTCCATTATTCAACAATTTCCAGTACAGTCGAAAAAAACTGCACTTCACTTCCAAATTCTTTCGAAAACGAATGTTGAAAGACTTCTGCATTGGTTTTGTGCCAGCTCATAAGGGTTTGCATATCTGCAATTTTAAACTGCACGGAGTACGAAATGCCCTCTTCATCTTCACTCCCTACAATTTTTGCAATTTGAGGTTGAGTGAAAATATTGTTAGTAAGCATGAATGGAATATGATACTTTTGTACCCATTGAATCCAATTATTTGAAATAGAACTAGATACTTTGTAAGTGGTATTAAATATTAGCATGTGTGTAAAAATTTTCAACAAAAATACACATAATTTCCAAAACTTATGTATCTTTGCACCGCAATTTCAAAATCAAGTACGGGGGTTTAGCTCATCTGGCTAGAGCGCGACACTGGCAGTGTCGAGGTGACCGGTTCGAGTCCGGTAATCTCCACCAACTTGAAACAAAAATGATTAGTTAGGTAGTTTCCTGATTAATCATTTTTTTTTGTAAAAAAACACATATTTATCGTTGACTTTGAATTAAAAATGTAACTTTGCAATTGTATCTAACGCCTTTTTAGCTCAGTTGGTAGAGCAATTCATTCGTAATGAATAGGTCTGGGGTTCGAGTCCCCAAAAAGGCTCAACTATTTTTTTTATTATGATGATGTTCGATAATGCAATATTTGCTACATTTATCCCTCAATTTTTGATGGTGATAGCATTTGTTACATGTCTTATTTCACCAAATAAAATTGAGAAAACAAATGTAGAAACTTCTGAAATTCTGATTGTTGTACAAGATGACAGTCATATCTCCACTTCTACTTTTGTTACAAATGCTGACTTTTACTTTACGCTAAACGAAAATAAATCAAAGAATTATTTTGTTGAGCAGAAATTTTGTTTTTATCCTTTTAAAATTCATTTTTCAACAAGCGAAAAATGTGAATATCATTTCTCCAGACCTCCTCCCATTCATTTGTTGTAATTCAACTTTCTTTTTTATACTTAGGTTTATCAAGTGTATAGCCTAAAGTATGTATTCAATATTGGGTAATGTATTGCTCATAAAACTAAATATCATTCAATTAATATGTCAAAATATAGAATAGCATTTTTTTTGCTAGCATGCTTTTTATCAACTAGTTTATTTGCTAATTTTCCAACAAAACCAGATGCAGTTACTGGTTCGACCAAATTGTACAAAACCGATAGTTTACATAAATATATCAATATTGTAAAAGTGCCCAAACAATATAGTTTTGAGTTTGGTTATCGTAATTTGTTTTCGGTAATAGATAACTCGCCAGTTGCGCCTTATGTAAATTCGGCCACACATGGTTATGGTTTTTTGTTCGATTATGCTTGGCAACTGAGTGGCTTAAATAAAAAACGCCCTGCAGTTTTTCTATCAGTACCAATGGGATATACTGTTATACTGCCCGATAATAGTGGTTCGAAACGAATATCAATGCTAAATTATGGCTGGACTACTAGGCACGAATTGGCTGTAAATAAGTCAATTACACCTTATGTGTCTTATGGTTTGTTTTTGAATACACTGAAAATTGACGGGACACCTGGTGGTGTAATGGGGCATCAAACGCAGTTCGAAGGTGGTTTGAACTTTAATACAAAATCAAAACTGAAGTATTTTGCAAAAATCCAATACAGCTATACTTCATACCCAAAATTAGGAGTAAAGGAACGCATACATTTTCAATATGCCGATGTGCGGTTAGGAGTGAGGTTCTAAATGTTTATTTGATAAACATTCCACTGCGAATAGCGTCAGCAGTCGCTTTGCCTTTCAGGTCGGTTACAATCGTTAAAGCAAATTCAAGGGCAGCTCCGGCCGCCTTTGCTGTAAATATATTATTCGAACTTACAACATCGTTATTCGAGAGTGTTGCTTGCAATAAATGATTTTCGAAACCAGGATAACATATCGCTTCTTGATTTTGTAAAATACCTAATTTCCCTAATATCGAAGGTGCTGCACAAATTGCAGCCATCTTTTTTCCACATTTAGCATGCTCTCTTATCAACGACTTTAAACCTTCGTGATTATCCAAATTGGTAGTTCCTGGTAAACCTCCAGGCAAGAAAAGCAAACTATCGTTTTCAAATTCTTGTTCCGAAAAAATATTGTCGGCCATAACAGTAATGCCATGAGCACCTGTTACCGATTTTTTATCCGTAATTGAAATGGTAGTTACTTGAATGTCGGCACGACGAAAAATATCTATAGGCGCAATGGCTTCGATTTCTTCAAAACCTTCGGCAAGGAATAAATAAATGTGCATATTTATCTAAGTTTGAAATTATAGGTAATTGATCCTGTAGAAACACCATCTCCGTTCGAAAAACGGGTGCGTTTGGCAGCCGACATGGCCGCATTACGAGTAGCCGCATCCGAAATATTTGTAGGTGAACCTATTGAAGCACTTATTACACTTCCATTTTCGTCGACACGTATATTAACCGTAATTCTTCCTTCTACATCGTTGTCGTAACTTGGCTGAACTAATGAACCTGTTAGCGAACGACCATTTAGCGACCATGAATTACCGCCCGAATTGCCCGATCCTGCTGGATTGCCCTGACGGCCATCACCTGTAGTAGTTCCACTTCCTTTTGAATTACTATTGCCAAATAGTCCATTCATTGCATTACTAGCTTTAGCTGTGGCATCGTCTTGCGCTTTTTTCTTTTCGTTGGCAATTCGTTGTTCTTCTATACGTAAACGTTCAGCAGCTTCTTTCTCGCGTTTGTCTTTTTTCTTTTGTTCGGCTATTGCAAGCGAGTTGTCGTCCTGTGTCAATACTTCTTGTTTTACTGGTTTTGGAGCAGCTGGTGGAGGTGTAGTTTCTTTTATAACAGGCTCAGCAGTTGGAGTCTGCGTATTTCCAGCACCCATATCCACTTCGCCAAAGCTTACCATAATACCCTCCTCATTTACAGGCTGATCAAGGTTTGGCATAACAACTAGGAATAGAAGTAATATCAATATTCCTGTAATCGTTATCGAACCTGTTAAACCGTATACTTCAGACTTTTTCACTTTGTAATCGATTTTGTAGCTATAACTAATTTTAATTTATGTTGATTGGCAATGTCGAGTACTTTAACTACCTCTTTGTAAGCAATTTCCTGATCAGCATGAAGGGCTATGTAGGTGCTTGAATCTTTTGCGACTAAACTCATTATTTGCGCTTCGAGTGCCTCAGCAGCTATTGCAACAGGTTGCTCACTTCCAACAGCAATGAAGTAATTTCCATCTTTATCGATCGAAACTTTTGCTATTACTTGTTTTGTAGTTGTTGAAGCTTTACTTTGTGGTAAATTTATCTTAATATCGTTTGGCGACGACATAGTTGATGATATTACAAAGAAAATGAGCAACAGAAAAATAATATCGGTCATAGATGACATCGAAAACGATGCTTCCACTTTATTTCTTCTTTTTAAAGCCATTTTTTTATTTTGATATTTGATTTATTCCAGTATTACAACAAGAATGATTATACCTTAAAAACTTTATAAACCTTATGAACTTTATAAACTTATTTAAGCTGGTTCGTTTAGTAAATCCAAAAATTCCATAGTACGTGCTTCGAGAATACGCACAACAGAGTCGATACGCGATACTAAATAATTATAAAAGAAATAGGCTAAAATACCTACAATTAGTCCACCTACTGTAGTTACCATAGCCTGATACATACCCACCGATAGGTCGCTTAATTGAATGGCTCCTCCTGATTTTTGTGCCATATTGAAAAATACCAAAACCATACCAGTTACTGTACCTAAAAACCCTAACATAGGTGCTCCACCTGATACCGAAGCCATAATTACCAGTCCTTTTTCAAGTTTTGCAATTTCGAGATTTCCAACATTTTCAATGGCTACTAAAACATCGCCCATAGGACGCCCCAAACGGCTTATCCCTTTTTCAACCATGCGCGAAGTGGGTGTGTTTGTTTCGTGACAAAGTTTTTTGGCTGCATCAATTTTTCCATCATAAATATAATCTTTAATCCTATTCATAAAAGTTTTATCTTCTTTCGATGCTTGCTTTAGGGTTATTAATCGTTCGATGAAAATATAGATTGCCAAAGCAAACATCAGTACCAATACATGCATAATTGGTCCGCCGTACTCATACATTTCCCATAAATTCATTTCTTTTGCCACAGTTTCGGTTGTTGTTTTAATGGCATTTACAGCTGTGTCAGCTACTTGTAGAATAAGCATTAAGTTCATAAATAGTTATTTTATTTTTGTTTATTTCTAATTTAATTTATTTTGATTTTGGAGTTATACGTGCAACCAAAATTCATACCATAAATATTAACGAAGAATTATTGAATTTGTTTTTTATAAGCCTGAATTGTTTTTTCGAGTCCCATATATAGTGCATCAGCTATTAGTGCATGACCAATTGACACTTCATTTATCCATGGAATATGTTGGATTAAATATTCTAAGTTTTCGAGACTCAAGTCGTGACCTGCATTAAGTCCCATACCACAACTTTTAGCCATTTTGGCTGCTTCAATAAACGGCAATATTGCTTTCTCTTTGTTTGTTGGGTACAAAGTAGCATACGGCTCAGTATATAGTTCAACTCTATCGGCACCTGCTTTGGCTGCATATTCAACCATTTTAGGGTCGGCATCCACAAAAATGGATACACGAATGCCTGCTTGTTGAAACTCCTCCGTTATATTACTTAAAAAATCGATATTGCGAACTGTATCCCAGCCTGCATCCGAAGTGATTGCATCGTGAGCATCGGGTACAAGCGTAACTTGCTGCGGTTTAATTGCTAATACAAGCTTTGTGAATTCGGCATTCGGATTTCCTTCAATATTAAATTCGGTAGTTAGAATTGGCTTCAAATCGTACACATCAGCATATCGAATATGGCGTTGGTCAGGTCGTGGATGAACTGTAATGCCGTCGGCACCAAATTTTTCGCAATCCAAGGCTATGTTACATACATTTGGGATATTACCTCCACGTGCGTTTCGAATTGTAGCAACCTTATTTATATTTACGCTCAGTTTTGTCATTTATTGTTTATTTTGAAAATCACCACAAAATTACTAAAAAACTTCGAGTATTGCCATTTGGCATTCGTTTTTCGTATACCTTTTATTGTTCTAAATTTAAGAAAAATTGATTATTTCCAGCTGCGATAAAATTCATTTCTTTTAGATACTTGATATGTAAATCGTTATTGGTTGTGATTTCAATTTTATTTATGCCGTTTTCTTTAAACAAGGCTTTGTTTTGTTGATAAATGAATTTCCCTGGTTTTAAATCGCGATAAGGAGCCGTGACATAATCGAGCTGCACATGTAGCACTTTATTTGCTTTGGTTCCAATAAATACACCAGCCACCACTGAATCACGTAAAAGTGTGAAAACTAAGTTGTTTTCTTTGTTTTCGCTTAGTTTATCTGCCGAGAATGAAGGAAAAAACTCCTGAATTTGATTTTTGTTAAAGTCCAAAAAATAGTTTATGTAACTATCGTCGGTATTTACTTTGAGTAACTGGAATGCCTCTTTTTGAGAATAAATTTTAATTAAATAATAAATGTTGATGCAAACAATAAATAAATTTAGAAAGCCAACTGGCATTGATCCAATCAGAAATCCATAAATTGAAAATGCGGTTCCGCCAATTAAGTTGTAAATACGTAGTTTAATTATTGAACTCATTGTGAGCGATATGGCTACAATTACAGAGCTAAGGTAGCCCAGCCATTCGAGATAGCTAATTTCTAGAAACATATTTTTTTGTATTTAATGAAATGTAAAGTTACAATTTTTTTTCGACAAACTACATTGTTAATATAATTTTAATAGGTTGTGCCGAATGATTATTTGTGAATTTGAATTTCATTTTGTTCCTTTGTATTCATAAATTTCAAAATATCACATGAAGATAGCCATTTTTGGAAATACTTATAGCACGCAAACAATATCGTATTTAAATATATTGTTCGATTTTTTGCAACATAAATCAGTTAATATACTTCTCGAAAGTAATTTGTACCATTTTGCTAGCCTTAATGGGATAGATAGTCTTGAAAATACTGAAGTAATTAAAAATGATGATTTTGTGGCCGATTATGCGTTGAGTATAGGTGGCGATGGTACTTTTTTGAATACAGCTGCTCATATTGGTTCTAAAAATATTCCAATTTTAGGTGTCAATATTGGCCGACTAGGATTTTTGGCTGATGTGCCAGCAGAGGAAATGTTGCAAGCGGTTGAAGCTTTGATTGCAGGGAATTTGATAGTAGAAGAACGAACATTGTTGATGGTTGAAAGTTCGGATGGAACAGTGTTTGAATATCCTTTTGCGCTCAACGAAATTTCAATTCTGAAACAAGATAGCTCGTCGATGATTAGTATACATACTACCTTAAATGGTGAGCCAATTCATACGTATCAGGCCGACGGTTTGTTGGTTTCAACGCCCACAGGGTCTACAGCTTATTCTATGAGTGTGGGTGGTCCTATTGTAGTTCCACAGGCTGGTAACTTTATTCTGTCGCCAGTTGCCTCGCATAGCCTTAATGTGCGTCCGCTTATTGTTCCTGATAATTGGATTGTTGATTTGGAAGTAAAAAGCAGGAGTAATTGCTTTCAACTCGCACTGGATGGACGAGCCATTATATTAAATGAAAATACGCATTTACGCATTTCGAAAGCCAATTTCACTATCAAAGTAGTGAAACAACAAAACCACACATTTTTTGATAATCTGAAAAATAAACTTATGTGGGGACTCGATAAACGTAATTAAAGTGATTCGGCGTGTTTTTTAAAATTATTCAATATCATTTGCCAACCTGTTTGCTGTAATTCAACCGTATTTTCGGTTTCAGCTTCAAACTTTTCCACTACAGTTGTTTCATTTCCGCTTTCCGTAAAATCAAGCCATACTTTTCTGTTATCGTCCAATAATATCTCAATGTGCTTTTTATCAGCTATCTGCACAAATGTTCCACTAAAGTCGAACGAAAAACTTTCATCACAAGCAGCCATGGTGTATGAAAATTTTCCACCCACTCGAAAATCATTTGTTGCAGTAGGGCAATGCCAATC
>CAYXQZ010000056.1:13167-17651 GCA_964466415.1 uncultured Paludibacter sp. | reverse complement strand
CAGTTTTCAATTTTCACACCGGCAGTAATTTGACCTGCTAAACCACCCACCATAAATGAACCGGCCACAGTTCTATTCAGATAAAATGAGATATTCGCGAGTGTTAGGTTCTTAATAGTAGCACTATTGCTGGCAGTACCAAACAAGCCTGAATTAGGGTTCTGATAGGCCGGAGTGCCTGAAGTTCCGATTGTGAGATTGGAAATGGTTTTGTTATTTCCATCGAAATTCCCTTTGAAATTATTTGTTGAATTTGGATTATAACCTACAGAAACCCAAGCAGTAGATTCTGAACTCATATCCAAATCGGCTGTTAATTTGAAATACGCACCCACAGCATCGTACGCATTGTTATCAGTCAGGTTTATCTGATCCCTGAAAAACTTTAAATCATCGACACTCCCAATTAAATAAGGGTCATTACTAGTACCGCTACCGGTCAGTGAAGATGATTGTGCGTTTAAAGCTGTAAATGACATGCACACAGCAAAAAGAAGTAGAATTTGTTTTTTCATTTAAATATTGGATTAAAAGATTTATTAATAAAGAATGGAAAATAAAACAGCTTATATATAAAAGGCAGTAAAAAATATATTTTGTGTAGTGTGATTCGAATAATTTATTTATTCACTTGTTTTACGGCATCAATCAATGCCAGATTCACAACACCGGCATCGCTCACAACATTGCTTCCTGTAAGTCGTATCAGTTTGTTCTTAGGAATTGCCAACCCAGTTTGGAGTGCTGTTTTGCATTTAGTAATATCTAAATTTTCCCAAGGTATTCCCCATTCAGCCATACCCCAGGCTGGCGCTGTAGTTAGTTTCAACGCATCCATAGCCGATGAAAATAAGTTTGGAGTAACTGCCTCGGCATGATAAAAACTCCACGAAGGGCATGAATAATCGTTAATACATGTTTTGGCTTCACCCAATGTTTTGGCAAACGAAGAACAGAAAATCTTTTCGCGCGGGAAACCCATATCGAAATAGATTTTGCTCATAAACTCACCGTGTCGGCGACAAACCTCATTCAAATCTTCAATGGTTAAGGTACCCGAAGTTTTGATTCCTGCTGTTTTTACAGCATTAAAACCAATGGTTTGCACACCACGCGAAGGCAACACCAATGGATTGATACCCGTAGTAGGGTCACCACTTTCGGGTTTACCCACATAACTGTTCCCATTCGGATAATACCAATTATTAATACCCACAGCCATCTCGTCGGTACTACGGATTCCGGCAAAAAGGTATTTCTTATTTGCAGGTAGCGCATCGTACCATTCTTTTACCAGGGTCATAATACGGGTAACCGCTATTTTTTCTTCCTGTTGCACTTTCGGACTCATTTGATTGAGCATAGGTGGCAGTCGCATTTGTTTTCCCCAGTTGAGCCAGCCAATTTTCACGGCCGATGCCGATGTCCAATCGTACCATTCTACATTATTAATATTATCTGGGTTATAGCCTGGCGCACTGCTGTCCCACCAGTTCCAAAGGTCGGGGCGTGCTTCGTTAAATGGCGTAACACTTAAAAAAAAGAAGATAGGAATTTCATACAATAACGATTGGCGCAAATGTTCACGCATTGCTGTTTCGAAAACAGTTATATCCCTTTGAAAAATCCGGAACAATGGTGCTACTGCCACAGCCACGTTTTTACCAACCTGCGAGCCAAAATATTGTTTGATGGTTTCATAGTTATAGCGCGAATCGGAACTCGAAAATACAATATACTGCTGAGGCGACAACCACCATTTGGCATACAATTTTACATCCGAATTTATAGTTGATTTAAAATTGAATTTTGCATTGCTTGCCACATCGAACCAACCAGCAAATATCGAATCGCCTTTTGAAGGTGCAGCAGGTTCGGCTACGGTTGCCCCAGGATTTACCCTGATTGTTTCAACTGCAGGTGTTCCGCCACGCGTATCAAAACTTACCGAATAACCCTGTTCCACTTCCTCACTTTTACAAGAGCTAAAACAAAGCAAAAAACAACTTAATATTAATAAATGAATTGATCTCATTATATGAACTTTTAATTGACAGGTAATTGAAATTCAATTACCTGCCCTATTTGTAAGCATTATGGAATTTGAATTTGTACCGCTCTCGAATAATTATCTTTTGCGCCGGTTACACCTGTTAAAGCAGCAATTCGGAAATAATAAACTTTGCCCGATTTGAGTGCCGATGTGTTATCAGCCAATTTAATGGATAATACTTGTTCGGCAAGCGGAATAGCTGTATTTGTAAATGTTTTAATCCACGGTTTTGTAGAGGTTGAACTCTGCAATGGCAATTGCATGGCTACCGAAACACGAGGATCGGGATGAACCGACAAAGTCAATGTTTTTAAAGTTGTCGAAAGTTGTCCTCCTTCTAACTTAAACCGAGCTTCAATTGAAGCAGTAGTGGCATTGTAAGTAATGGTGGTATTTTTGATACGAATATAAGGCGTTACCCTAAAATCGTAGGTGTTTTTGCCTGGCTTCAGAATAAACCCTTTCACACTATCCACCGGATACCAATTGGCATTGGGGGTTGTAATTAAATAGGTTGCCGAAAACATCATGTTATTTGTATAGGTACCATCCTGCTTACACGATAATGAAATTTTGGTTACCGGATCGTAACCTGCTTCCCAAAAATCGAGCGAAGAGCCAGATATTAAATCCTGCTGAACTAATGAATCCGTCAAATCATCGATTATGCGTCCAGTGAGCTGGGCATCAGGTCCGGGGATATTATCCACTTCGCAGGATACAAATCCCAGTACTATTAAAACAATTAGCAATATGCTTATATATCTATTTTTCATTGTAATTACAATTTTGAATTATTAATTATTAATTATCAATTGGATTAGTATCCAGGATTATTGATTACGCCATTACTAGCTACCCCATCAATGCCGCAATAATAAGCTTTTTTGACAAATGATTTTCCTGCTGAAGCATTTGGAGATGCTTGGCGGACAAATAGATAGGTAACCGGATTAGAACGTAAATCCTGATACATACGAATGGAATAATACTGGTAATTATTGTAGATTTTATGTGCATCTCTTCGGCGAATAATATCAGATAAATATTTATTTTCAAAATAAAATTCTGCATATCGTTCGCGTTGAACTGTACCTATGGTTTGTATAGCCGTTGCGTCTGAAACATTAGCTGTTGCTACCACATTGTCTTTATGTCCGGCACGGCGACGAACCTTATTTACACATTCATTGGCTATTGTTTGACTACCCAATCCTGCTGTGTTTTCAACTACTGCCTCGGCATAGTTCAGCAGTATTTCGGCAAAGCGGAAATCGGGATAATCGTTGGTATATGTTCCTAAAAGAATAGGATCGCCTGTGAATGTGGAAGGATAAAATTTACGTATGGTAAAACCTGTTTTTGTTCCACCAGCACTACTTTCCCAGCCCGAACAAGAGGCAATATCTTTTCCACCCATCGGAAAATATGTTTTTCCATCGGTATGTACAATAGGTGTAAAGGTGGCTCCTTGAAGGGTTGTACCATCAGTTTTGATTAGTCCTCCCTGAAAATTGAGTGTTATTCCTCTGAATTGAGAACCCGGAATCATCAATGCGGATGTCATTCGTGCGTCCAACCTTTTTTTAGCATCGGGTGTATTAGCGGTAATACCTCCATTAACTGTACCAATTGGACCAACACCATTAAATGGATCTTGGGGATTGGCATAGCGATAGTAATTCACTGTTTTACTAAAAGCACCCAACGCATTTTCATTCCCATCAGCGCGCGTACGAATTTGCACAGGTAAACCTTTCCCATCATCTGTATAGTCGCCAAATGCTCTTTCGATATAACCAACTGCAGGTTGAAGCCCCGCAACACCTTGACTTGCACCAACCTGAACTGGCGTATTACCTGGCCAATAATGTCCTTGCCCTACTACCGTGTATCCTTTTATTAAAATCATTTCGGACGATGCTGTATTTACATTCTCGAACATTTTATAAAGGTTCTGGTCTGCTTCGTCGGCCGAAGATGGGGTAGGGTTTTGTAAACTGAACGGGCAATCGGGATGAAGAAACACCTCACAGGCTTCGATACATTTTTGGTAATATACGTTTGCTGTATCAATGTTCATTCCTCCTACTAAGCCATTAATTACAGCTTGATCGGTAGCACCACCTGATGCACCATCCTCGTAGTATTTAGCAACTGAAGCTGCAAAAAGCGCAACGCGTGATTTCAATGCATTGGCTGTATATGAGCCAGGCCGACGGTTTGTACTCTCAGGATGAATTTTTGGCAAATACTTCACAGCCGAATCGCACAATGCAATGGTGTAATCCCATGTTGTTTTTTCTCTACTACGGGGAACTTTGGTAACATTCGACAAATCGGATAAATTCAATTGTATTGTATTTGTTATTATCGGCACTCCTCCGTAACGTTTCGCTAAAGCAAAATAAGTATAAGCCAACATAAAATA
>CAYXQZ010000056.1:2775-13067 GCA_964466415.1 uncultured Paludibacter sp. | reverse complement strand
TATTTAAAATCTTCGATAGGAAGATTGTAATAAAGATCAGCCATATAAGTTTTTACACCTCCGGCATCAGAAAACACTTGTTTTGTTGGAATAATTTCTTTCGATTCTATTTCATCCAACCAAGCTGTACAACTACTCAATAAAAAAGCAGTTAAAATGACGATAGATATGATTTTTATTTTCATTTTTATAATATATTAGAATGATACATTAATACCAAAGTTGAATACTTTTGAAAGTGGATACACAAAACCCGATGTAGTGCTTGTTGTTGCAGCATCAGTTCCTGTCATCGATAACTCAGGGTCGAATTGTTTTACAAACGGATCGGCAAATGTTACTAAGTTATATCCGTTTACAAATAATCGGGCTTTTGAAAGTGATAACTTTTTTGCAAATTTGGCTGGCAGTGTATAGCCGAGTTCAATATTTTTCAGACGAATAAAGGTTGCATCTTTTCTCCAGAAAGTACTTTGACGTCCACCTAGGAATATGGCACTTCCGCCTCCGTCCTGACGGGCCGCCGGATATTTGCCAGGAGCCCAATTATTTATATCATCTATATCACCATAAATATCAATCGGTTGCCAACGGTCGGTCCAGTAGGCTGGCATATTTCCGGTTCCAGCATTGAATAAATTCCCATAAGGTCCAATGCCTGGAATATCAGAATAAAGTCCTGAACCTTGCCATAACATATTAAAATCAAAACCTTTAAAGTCGAGTGCTAAAGTTGCTCCATAAGTAATATTAGGAGAAGCATCCCAACCCTTTGGCTTGGTATCATTTCCATCAATTTTTCCATCGCCGTTCACATCTTCATATATTAAATCGCCGGGGCGTTCATACATATTTCCGGTTGTGTTACCTGCAACAGGGCTATTGTAAATCTCATTGTAATTCTGATATTGTCCGGTTACATTATAAATCCAATCTACATCATTCCACCTTCCGGCAGTTTGGTTCTTCCATTGCTGATAACTGTTTGTAAATGGTGCGCGCTCTTGGTAGGTAATCATGGTACGGAAAAAGTTGGCATTTGCATTGAATGAATACCCTAATTTACCGATTTTTCCTTTCGAACCAACATTAATCTCAATACCTCTTGCTCTGTCGCTGTTCAGGTTTTCCTGAGGCATACTTAATCCAATGGTGTTTGGCAGCGAAACTAACCGAGTAGCTAGAAGCCCGTCACGATCTTTTTGATATACATCAAACTCAACACTAAATAAGCCATCTTTTATAGCTAAATCAAAACCAATATTCGATGTTGTTGTTTTTAGCCAGGTCAAATTTGGATTTATAACCGCCGGTGCCGACATTCCACTCGTTTGAGTACCTTCAATAAACTCGTAATAACCGGCACTTCCCAACGAAAAACCTTCAACAAACTGAAATGGGTTGCCCAAATCGCGTCCCATTTCCCCATAGGAACCACGCAGTTTAAAATTAGATAAAAATGGAAGGGCTTTCTTTACAAAATTTTCTTCGGAAACTCGCCAGCCCAGGGATGCTACTGGAAAGAAACCTGAGCGTTTTCCGGGTGCGTAACGATACGATTCGTCGCGACGAAAGGCAAACTCAGCTAAATACTTGCTGGCATAAGCATAATTGAAACGCCCAATCAATGCCAAAAAAGCTTGCTGATTATTAGTCCCTTCAGCCGTCATATTGGTTGTACTACCCTGACTAATCCAGTCGCTCGTAAAGAAATTTTCGAATTGCCGGGCTGTACGAGTACTGCTCGACCAATATTTTCTTCCTTCGTATACGAGAGTAGCACCTACATCATGTTTTTTGAAAAAAGTTTTATTATACGTTAATTGACCCAATAAACTTAAGCGGTTATTATCATTATTGAGCATTGATGTCGTCGAAGGTGTATTATATTTAATAGGGGTTAATTGTACGTCGTATAAATAATAGGTCTTTGAGTATGAACCTACCACATCGCTGGTGTTATCGTAAAATGCTGCTAATTTCAGTTTTAAACCACTGAGCGCTTTTGTAAACGAATAGGTTAAGTCAATATTTGTGCGCATAAATTTTTGAACATTTTTGCTCATCCCATTATTACGATCCGATAATGCAATTGGATTTCGACCTAAACGTGCATCTCCGGGATAGTTTAAATCTCCGTTTACCATTACGGGGTTGATAGGTATATTCGAACGGGTAGACCAATAAATGGGGTCAAATCCACTTGAAGGTTGGTTTATTACCGAGTAACGGGCTGAATTATTGAAGTTTGCCTTTAAATTCTTACTAATATTAACGGCTATATTATTTGTAAAATTAAATTTTTGAAAATTCATTACATCATTCTTCAGTATCCCTCCATCGTAGTTATAACCTAGGCCTGTATAAAAACTGACTACATCGTTTCCGCCTGTAAGCGATATGCTGTGTAACTGCTGCGAAGCATTATCATTAAACCCAGCTTTTTCCCAATTGGAGCCTTCGTAACCAGGCTCAATACCTGCTTGCCATTTTTCCAATTCCTCTTTTTGATATACAAAAGTACCTGTTCGCAGAAACGAAGATTCGTTCCATGCTTTGGTATATTGAGCTGCATTAGCCATGGCAGGCAAGGCTGTTGGTGAAGTTATACCATAAATTGTGGAGTAATCAATTTTTACTTTGCCCGACTTGCCTCTTTTTGTAGTTACAATTACAACTCCATTATCAGCATTCATACCATAAATAGCGGCCGATGCATCCTTCAAAACAGAAATACTCTCCACATCCTGTGTGTTAAGTCTGGTAAAATCAACTCCGCTACTAATTACATCGTCGATAACAAATATTGGCGTTCCAAATCCACGTATATTAATATTAGTGGTATTGCTTCCCGGCTGTCCGCTTTGTTGTCTGATTACAACTCCTGGTATTTTGCCTTGAATGGCTTGAGCCAGATTCGATGTTTTTGTTGTGGTAATATCGCTCCCCGAAATATTGGTAATAGCACCTGTCAGTGTGGCCTTGCGTTGCGTGCCATAACCTACTACCACAATCTCTTCCAACGATTTAGTATCTTCTTCGAGGGTGATTTTTAAGTTGATTTGATTTCCTACTTTAACAATTGCTTGTTTGTAGCCAATATACGAAACAGTAATTTGTGCCATTTCCGGCACATCCATCAAAAAAACTCCTTCAATATTGGTGATTGTTCCGGTATTAAACCCTTTAAGCACAACTGATGCTCCAATAATAGGCTCTCCTTTTGAATCGGTTACCAAGCCGGTAATTTTTTTTGACTGTTGGCCTGTTGATTCTTTGATTTCTGTAATTGGTTTTGTGCTTTTGGTAATTACTATGCTTTTGCCTTGTATTGCAAAGTTGACATATTGACCAACAAGAATTTGCCTAACAACTTCTTCGATTGAATTGTTAGTTGATTTGATAGAGATTTTACGCTGGGTATCTACATCATTTACTTCGTAAACAAATGAATAACCCGTTTTTTCTTTTAATGCCTGTATGGCTTCTTTTATAGTTACATCTTTCAAATTGAGCGATATAACTTGTGCGAACGTCGTTGCCGAAAGGCAACAGAAAGTCAGGGTCAATAAAATGACCTTCATCTTTTTCCTCATAAGTATTTGTATTATTTGTTAGTTAAACAGGAAATTTTGTGCTAAAAAGGATTACAATCTGGGTCGAATGATTTAATGGTAATTATTATGGATTGTAATGATAATTCATTATGTAGAGTTGGGTTTTCTCATGATGATTTGTGATTTAAATTAGATTATTAGGGTTATTTTAAACGCAATGTAATTTCTTTTCCTTTTTGCTCGTAAGTTAATTTATTGGTCGAAGCAAGCACATCGAGCACATCTTCTATGTTTTGTTCGGTTCGTGTAAAGTTACCATAAAAGCGATAATTGAGTAACGAATCGTCAGCAATAGTTATTTGCACATTATAAAGCCTTTCAAGTTCACGTGCTATATTACCTAATTTTTCTTCGTCGAACGAAATGAGACCCTTGGTCCAATCGGAAGCATATTTTGCTCTAACCTTATTTATTACTGTTTTACTATCCGATTTACTAAAAACAGCTTGTTGGTCTGGTTCAAGAAAAAGCTCATTATTATTCAGACTTGATGATTTCAATCTCACTTTTCCTTCTACAAGGGTAACAATTGCCTCATCCTCGTCGCTATAATTTCGAAAATTAAATTTAGTACCTAATACCCGCACAGTCATTTCGTCTGTTTTTACGCTAAAAGGCAATTCTTTATTTTTTGTAACCTCAAAATATCCTTCGCCTGTAATTTCAATATTTCTATTGCTTTTTCCAAAATCCTGACTGTAAATTAACGTAGAGCCAGCATTTAACCAAACTAAAGTTCCATCGGGCAAGTACATTTTTGTTCTCGAACCCGCAGGGGATTCAACTTTTACATTGGCCAACTGTGTATATGAGCCTCCATTGCCAACCAAGTAACCAATACCCATAAATACCAATAATACCGCTACCGCAGCTGCCACTCTGATAAAATTTAATTCAAAGAAACGGGTTTTATATTTTGTCGGAATTTCTGTTTGATCTGTTCCATTCAAAGTAATGGTCGAAGCCAGGAATCGTTGAAATGCTTTTTGAGAGTCGAAACGAATGGCGCTATTTGCACTAATTGCCGAAAACCACACTTCCTGCGATTGCAGAAAGTAGTTTTTGTTTTCGTCCGATGCTTGGAGCCATTGCTGCAATTCAGTCAATTCGTCTTTCTTTAACTGCTGCACCAAATAACCGGCTATCAATTCATCTACGTGTGCTATATTTGTTTTTGTGTCCATAACTAATGCTTGTATATTTAAGGCAGATATTATTTTAAATAGGGTAGTGTGAAAATAAAAAAATATCAGAAATCAACAATATTAGTTGATTGGAGTGATTATTTATCTTTTTTTCGAGTCTAAAACAAGTAAAAAAACTTGTTATTTAAACAAAAATAACCAAAGTGCCCATGCCGATATATATTTGCTCAGGTCAGCGCGCAACTTCGAAAGGGCATTTTTAATGTGGTATTTTACAGTATTAACCGAAATATTGAGCTCTACAGCTATATCTTCATATTTCAACTGTTCGAATCGGCTCAGTTCAAATACTTTTCGACATTCATCTGACAAGGAATTAATTGATTTTTCAATTTCAATCTCCAATTCTTTTTCGAGTAAAGTGGCTAATGGTTGACTTTCGGAAATAAGATAATTGCCTTCGGCATCTAAAAGTTCTTCGTGTTCGGGAAATCTGGTTTCCTTTACCACATATTGCAATTGTTGGTAGTTGAGGCACTTATTACGTACTGCTTTGATAAGGTAAGCTCGGAGTGAGGATTGAATTTCAATGGTTTCACGTTTTTCCCAAAGATAAAGTATTACATCACCTACTATAGTCTCTGCCAAAAAATCATCCTTCAGAAATTCGGATGCTATACTACACAACAAGCCATAATGCGTATCGAAAACATATTGAAATGCTTTTTCATCGCCTTGTTTTATTTTTTGCAGTAATAGCTGTTCTTGCATTGTAGTTTCAGCAAATAGGTGATATATTTTGACTCAAATCTCATTTGACTCAAGATTAGATTTGATGGCAAAAGTACTCTTTTTTTTGGAACCAAAAGCAAAGATATAGGAACTATTATTTCCCCCAAAGGCTCAACGACTTATTGTCAACTCCTATAAACAACTCATTTTCAACATAAACAAACTAAACGATCACAAGTTTAACCAGCCGGCAATGTAATTTAAAACCCAACCAAATATGTCTCAACATTGGAGGCCTCATAACTATTAGGCGCAACAATCGACCATGTTTTCATTAATAATAATTCGAAAAACAGCACTATTTTCCGTTAAACTCGTGCAAAGCATCAATCATTGCCACAATATTTTCGACAGGCACATCGGCCTGAATATTGTGTACAGTATTAAATACAAAACCTCCATCACGACTAAATATTTTGCACAAATTTAATACTTCTTTTCGAACATCCTCGGTTGTACCATAAGGTAATGTTCTCTGTGTATCGACACTTCCACCCCAGAAAGTTAGATTTTTACCGTATTTATCTTTTAATTCTTTAGGATTCATTCCTGCAGCACTTAATTGCACTGGATTTATTATATCGAATCCTGCTTCGATAAAGTTTTTCATAAATCCTTCTACAGCCCCGCACGAATGTTTAAAGGTTTTCCATTCCGTATTAGAATGAATCCAGTCATTAATTCTTTTGTAAAAAGGGAACCATAGGTCGTCAAATTGTTCTGGGGAACAAAAAGTTGAGTTTTGCGAGCCAAAATCGGTACCGCAAATAAATACAACATCAATATCGTTTCCAACCGCATCATATATTTTACTTAAATTATCAATTGCTAACGCACTTTGTCGGTCGAAAACCTCCCGTATGTAATCGCTTCGCATAATAGTGCTGATATACCACTCCTCGATATTACGAATACCTTTGGGGTTCCTCAGATTCATAGCCGGAACCAGAGCAATATCGCCCAGAGCTGTGCCGCCAAGACTTGCCATAACTGCTTTGCCGGTGTTTTTAGCGCTGGCAACTTCCTGCTTCCAATAATTGAGGGTTTCGTTGGTTATCTTTGAGAATTCTTCCAGATTATCTTCAACATTCAGATTTTCATCGTCAACAGGCATTTGTCGGTCAATTGCATCGAAAAAATAACCGGATAAGGGCATTTTGGCAGAAGCCCGAACGCTGGTGTCGCCATCAGGAAATGACAACAACTCCCCTTTTTCGTTGGTGATTGTCGAGAATTTCGAGGGAACCAAAACCTCCTGCCCCCAAAAGGTTTTAAAAAGTTTTAGCGGAGGATTATTGTTATATCCCAACAAGTTGTCCTCTCCCCACGCACCTGTAATATCAATTCCGGCAACATCCATTAAATCCTGCTCAACCAAACCAAGCATTTGATAAGGTTCGATAACGCGTACAGGCCGTTTTTCCAACCCGTAATAATTTCGAAGATTCTCCAGTGCCCTGACATGAATGCCGGTAACTGCATTTGACCCCATATCAAAAACAATTCTTTCGGGTTGTTTATGTGCCAAAGTCATTTTTAAAAGTTCTTTCGATGTCATATTGTGTGTTTTTTATGTTAGTATTCGTATTTTTTATTTATTCGACAATAATTACCGTTCGATTTTCTGTCGGTGCGCCTGTCGGATACCTGAGTATTTCGTTTTCAAGTTGGAATTCCAGATAATACGCAAAGTCTTTGTTTCTTAACTGCGATTTAGGAATTGTTACGCTATAAACTCCATTATTTGTGTTTGTAAAAGATAATTGTTGGTATATTTTTTTGCCTAATGTGGTATAGTATAACGAGCCACTTTTTACTTTGCCGGAAGTCAACACCATTACTGTAACGTTAAAATCTTCCTTAGATTCCAAAACAGTACGTTTTGTAGGAACAACAAGTCGCGATTTTCCCTGATATGTCGTCAGGAAATTTAATGTAGCCATAGGAGCTTCCAATATCTGGCTAAAAACAGAATCGTGCTTTGTAAGTAGTTGCTTGTTCTGTAGATTGTGCATCTCTAAGTTGGCTATCGTACCCAGTTCGCCCGGTGTATTTACTTTTGCTAACAGATAACTGTACATTTCGTTCCATATATCGCACGACAGCTTACGACGTGGAATCAGCTGTGTATTGACAAGTTTCTTCTGAATCGTTTTTTCCTTTTCGTTCAATACAATGGTGGTTATTGAATCGATTTCTCCTAATATACAACCTAACTCCGTCATCGACTTTTGAAACCGAAATGTGTTTAGCCAATAATCATAACGTTCAATATTTCCTGTGCCTTTAACTTTGTTTTTGAGCGCTATAAGTTCATTAATAAAATAAAATTGTGATTTTATTTCCTGCCATTTTTGTGGGTTACTAAAAATATATCCCGGACTGAAATCGTGCCAATCAGCAGGTCTGTATAAGTTTGCTGTATGACAGTGTGCCTGTCCGATTTTAGGTGGTTGATTTTTACTGGCTCCATCTATTTTTGTAAATATCTTTGAAACCTCAACACTTACTTCTTTTCCAAATTGACTACTGCACCAATCTTTATAAAAATCTTCAACAGGCAAATCGCGTTTAGTCAACAAAACAGAATCTTTCCAAGTCCCCATACTCCATCCCGATTGTGCCAAAGCAGCAATTTGAGGTGAAAGATTTTCGGTTCTCCAAAAAATACCTATCAAGCCATTGCACCCATAATTCAGTGCATCGACCGCATCTTTTCGTGTTCGACCAACCCATAACTGTTGCGCAGTAAGTGCAGGATCATCTTCCATCCAGGGAATTGCCCATTTTTCACGGTCGGTCAGTGAATTGAAGCCGGCATCAATCGAATCATATCCGACTTTCCTATTGATACAACTGAACGGAATATCCTTCGGCAAAAGCTTATCAAACATTGTCCTGTCTTGCTGTGGACCCAATACCCAACCGCTAGTGGCAAATTTGAAAGGTGCGTTCAGATTCTTTTTTGCCTGAATAGCACAATTCAAATCCTGAGCAACATGTTTCACTTCTTTATCGTTATTTCCATTCCATGTCCAGTCCTCCGGTGTCCAAAACCAATAATAATCGAGCGGATGTGTTTTCATTATTCGCGAAAAAACACCTTCGTAGAGTTTAATACGTAACTCATTTTCTGTCAATTTTGAATCTCCAAACTGGTTTTCAATTTCCTTACTAAACGACAGTGGTGTTTCTGTTCCAATGCAGGTCTTGATTCCATTTCGCTTTGCATAGCGAAAGACATTGTCTGTTATTTTTCCAAAGTCATTGAAAATGCGAATATTTTCGGCTTCGGTATGCGGCCATTTCGAAACGTTCTTCATGTAATCTGCTCCAAAATTATCGGTATCGAAAAGAGCAGAACTTCCATTGCCGAAATCGGACGTTTTTTTAGAATAGTAGCCCCATGTGCTGTCGTTGGTATTGAAGTGCATAACCGGATAAGCTTTCTTCACAGAACCATCAGTGTTAATATTTTCTTTAGCGCCTATCCAAACCATTGGCTCGGGTTTAAAATAACCCTCAAAAGGTTTTACCGGATACGAATGAAAACCAATAAAGTTCATACGCATCTTAGTCATTTGCTCAAAATAAGCTTTATAGTCATCCACGCTCCACCAGTCTGGTCCTTCAGGGAAATCGTGAAATGGCAGTAAACCGCGTGTTGTGAATAAGGGTTTACTGAGTTCGTCAATACCTGCCAACTTAATTTCTTTTAATTTCTCATCCGGAACTACATCATCGTGTAAATAAAATCGGACTCCCAACAATTCGGCAAAACGATAAGCTGCATAAAGCAATCCTGTTTCGCTTCCGCCAATCAGATACAAGCTGTTAGCACTGCTTCTTAGGTAAAAATCTTCTGATTTAAGACTTTGAATCTTGGCTTTAATTTTGTCATCTGTATTCGAAAACGCCAATTTCGCCTGACTTTTATTGAATAAATAAATGGCATTTTCAGACACCATATTACCGTTTTTAATTGTCTCTATTTGAGGTAATTTACCTGTACGTAAGTAAATGTAACGACACACTTCCTGAGCAGCTTGTTTTTCGAGTTTGGAATTACTACCCGCTACATAAATTACAGGTAATTCAATTTTCCTGCTTTTTGGAAACAATGAATTACTTAAAACAAGTAAGAAAATGGTAAGAATTACGGTTGTTTTTTTCATTTTTAATCAGAAATAAATTAATTATTACCCCAAAGACTTAACGATTTATCGTCATTTAATAGATAAGATTCATTTTCAGCAGTGCCTTGCGTTAACAAGATGGATTGTGACGATGGCTGCATAGTTTGAATTAATTATTATAGCACAAAAGTAGATTATTAATTTTTCTCAATGGATGATGATTTGTTGAAATTGGTCTGAAATTTTGTCTTAATCAAGTTTTAATTGAAAGTGAATGATTAAATATTCATTAGTATTTGTATTTTTGTGAACTTAAATTTAATACGCTCGATAGAATGAAAAAAATCATAGTCATCGCCGCCCTCATTTTACAGTGCTTACTTGCTTACTCTCAATTACTTCGATTTAGCAAAATAACCTCCAACGAAGGATTGAGCCAAAGCGAAATATACTCATTTCTGAAAGATAAACATGGTTTTATCTGGATTGGCACTATTGATGGACTCAACAGATACGATGGTTATAAAATTACTAAATACAATGTTGGACTGGACGAAAACACTAGTCTGTCGAACAATACGATACACTCGCTGGCCGAAGAC
>CAYXQZ010000056.1:0-2675 GCA_964466415.1 uncultured Paludibacter sp. | reverse complement strand
AATGTGTGGTTTGGAACTATTGATAATGGATTAATCAGAATAAAAGCCGGCCTTACTTCTTCCAAAACAATTCCGGTCGAAAGTTTTAAAAACAATATATTCGACCCCAGAAGTATTAATTCAAATTTGGTTTATTCCTTATATGCTTCTCCCGATAATCAACTTTGGATAGGCTCTATTGGTAGCGGTGCTAATTTTCTGAATCTGAAACAAAAAAACTTTAACCATTATTTCATTCCTCCTTTCGAAAACGAAAAATCGATACATTCCAATTTTATTCGTTCTGTATTTTTGGATTATAACAATAATTTGTGGATTGGCACACACAACAATGGGCTTTTTTTGCTTAACCGACGAACCGGAGAATTCAAAAAAGTTGGTTTCGATACACAAATCGTGTTTCATATCGAATGGTTCGACTCCAATTCATTGGTTGTGAGTACATCAACAGGAATTTACATTGTAAGTCTCAATGGTGCTATATCTCATGTTGGAGACATAAATAGAGCTTGTTTCTACAGTCGCAAAGTGGCTCCTGACATTGTTTTTGTGGGTGGAATTCTGGGTTTATTCCGTTTGGAGTTTAAAAATAAAAAGGTAATTCGAACCGATAAATTTGATAGTCGTTTATCTAAAATTAAAATATCTTACGATAATTGTCGCATTTTGCATCACGATAAACTACGCAATCAACTTTGGGTGGGAACCGAAGGTGGTGGCCTCAATATCATTACTTTAAATGCCGAATACAAACCAATAAAATGCATCGTTTACAAAAAAGAAGACCACACAATAAGTAGCAATTACATTCGGAGCATATGCCAAACCGACGAAAATACATTTTGGATTGGCACACACCTTGGTTTGAACCGTTGTTTATATACTTCGGATGCTGATAAACTAGCATTTAAAACCTACCTAATGGCCGATGGTTTGCCCAATAATATGATTCAGAGTATTACTTTCGACAATAATAAAGTTTTGTGGATTGGGAGCAACTCGGGGCTGACAAAATTTGATACTAAAAATTCAAAAATGACATCGTATAGTGTATCCGATGGGCTTCAGAGTAATGAGTTTTCGGAACATGCCTCTTTCAGGTCGCAAAATGGCGAATTGTTTTTTGGAGGTATCAATGGTGTAAATTCCTTTTATCCCGAAAACATCAAAAGCAACAACCTCAATCCGCAGGTAACACTAACTGATTTTTACCTGTTCAACGAAAAAATTACACCACAAACTACCATTAATGGACGAATTTTGATTGATAATCCAATTTTCACAACCAATAAAATTAAACTGAAAGCCAATGAAAATAATTTCAGATTCGATTTCTCGTCGATGAATTTTCAGGCACCCGAAAAAGTAAAATACACCTATATGCTTGAGGGTTATGATGTAAAGTGGAATACAACCGAAAATGGAAGTCATACCGCTACATATACCAACTTAAGACATGGTTCTTACGTTTTTAGGGTAAAGGCAACCAACGATGATGGCGAATGGAGCAATAACGAACGGCAAATCAGTATCGAAATTGCCACTCCATTTTACCTTACATTGTATGCATTTTTGTTTTATATTGTTGCTGTGGGGCTCATTATATTTTATTTTACCCGCTATTCGATGATAAAAATTGCTACTAAGCAACAAATTATTTTGGATGCAGAACATAATCAGCGCCTACACGAACTCGATATGATTCGGACTCGCTTTTTTATCAATATCTCGCACGATTTGCGCACACCACTAACACTTATTGCCGGACCACTGGAGCAAATTCTGAAAAATGCCGACTACCCCAAATTGCTTAAAAATCAGCTCAGTATGGTTCACCGCAATGCGACTAAACTCAAATACCTGATTGAGCAATTACTCGATTTCCGTAAAGTGGAAGTGGGTAAACTTGTGGCAACTTACAGAAAAGTAGAGCTGAATCAGTTTATTAAAGATGAGGTTGATCATTTTGATTTTATAATTAAAGATAAGGGATTGGATTTACTTTACGATTTTAAAAAAGAAAGTATTCAGGCTAATATCGACACCGAAAAAACAGCAAAAGTGATTTTTAATCTACTGTCCAATGCTGTGAAATATACCAAACAAGGCTATATCGAAATAGGTGTAGATACCTGCGAAATGGATAATCCGGATATGCTTTATACCAAAATATGGGTAAAAGACACAGGGATAGGTATCGAAAAAAATAAAATTGATCAGATTTTCGACCGCTTTTTCAATGATGCACAGAGTGCAACCGACAGCAGTTACGGCATCGGACTATCGCACTGCAAAGATTTGATTGAGGTACTGCAAGGTGATATTACTGTAGAAAGTAGCATTGGAAATGGGTCAACATTTACTGTTTATTTGCCAATTATGAACGAAACAACTGTTCCGTCTTCAGAAATAATTTCGACTAAAAAAGTAAGTGTCAACGTCGAAACAAATACTGAAAATGAAGATTATCAGTCTATTACTAAAACAGTAAAACTCCAAACCGTGTTGATTGCCGAAGACAATCCTGAAATGAGAGAGTATATAAAAGCTTGCTTATCTGAACATTTCAACATATTGGAAGCCGAAAATGGAGCGGATGGATTTGAATTGGCCAAAAAGAAAATGCCCGACCTTATTGTGAGCGATTATGTAATGCCAATTATGAATGGTATTGA
>CAYXQZ010000055.1:0-17680 GCA_964466415.1 uncultured Paludibacter sp. | reverse complement strand
AATGGTTAAATGCAGTGATTTACATAAAAGTTACGGAAAAACAAATGCTTTAGAAGGTATTAGTTTTGAAGTTGCAAAGGGTGAAATTTTTGGCATTATAGGACCTGATGGTGCTGGTAAAACGACACTTTTCAGAATTCTCACGACACTAATTTTGGCCAATCAAGGTTCGGCCACTGTAAATGGCTTTGATGTAGTGAAGGATTATCGCGAAATCCGTAAATGTGTGGGATATATGCCTGGACGGTTTTCGCTTTATCAGGATTTAACTGTGGAAGAAAATTTGGAGTTTTTCGCAACCGTTTTTAATACAACTGTAGAAGAAAACTATGAATTGATTAAAGATATTTATCAACAAATTGAGCCATTTAAAAAACGTAGAGCTGGAAAACTTTCGGGTGGAATGAAACAAAAACTGGCACTTAGTTGCGCATTGATTCATAAACCAACTGTTTTATTTCTGGACGAGCCAACAACTGGTGTCGACCCAGTATCGCGTAAAGAGTTTTGGGGAATACTTAAGAAATTAAAAGCTCAAGGAATAACTATTTTAGTATCAACTCCATATATGGACGAAGCAAGTTTGTGCGATCGCATAGCATTAATTCAAAAGGGAAAATTCTTGTCAATTGACACACCTCGAAACATAGTGAATCAGTACAAAAATCAACTCTGGGCTGTACGAAGTACGAATATGTCAAAATTACTAAATGACCTTCGCAGCAACAAATCATTCGAGAATTGTTTTGCCTTTGGCGATTCACACCATTTATCAGTTAATAGTTTGCAGTTTGCAGTAAGTGACAAACATATAATAATGAACAGTTTAAAAGATTATCTGTTGAAATGCGGGCACACCGATATCGAGATAACTGAAATACAACCAACCATAGAAGATTGTTTTATGGAAATCAGTAGAGACACCACGCTTTTCGTTTCGTAAATACAAATACAAAAACATGGACAACGTAATAACAGCAACTAATTTAACCAAGCAATTTGGGCATTTTACAGCCGTCGATCAAATATCGTTCGAAGTGGAACGAGGCGAAATTTTTGGATTTCTGGGTGCAAATGGAGCCGGAAAAACTACCGCTATGCGTATGCTTTGTGGACTAAGTAAACCCACTTCGGGGATTGGTACGGTAGCTGGTTTCGACATTCATACCCAAACTGAAAAAGTCAAAAAAAACATTGGCTATATGAGTCAAAAGTTTTCGTTGTACGACGATTTAAAAGTTTGGGAAAATATTGAGTTGTTCGGAGGAATTTATGGCATGAACGACCAAGATATTAAGGTCAAAACCGACAAATTAATGTATGAATTAAATTTTGAGAAAGAGCGAAATATGTTAGTTGCTTCACTCCCACTCGGCTTTAAACAAAAACTTGCATTTTCGGTTGCCATTTTTCATCAACCACAAGTAGTTTTTCTGGACGAACCAACCGGTGGAGTTGACCCTGTAACTCGACGAATGTTTTGGGAAATGATTTACAAAGCGGCCGAAAATGGCATAACAGTGTTTGTTACAACTCATTATATGGACGAGGCGGAATATTGCAACAGAGTTTCGATAATGGTTGATGGACGTATTGAAGCGTTGGATAGCCCTAAAAACTTAAAAGCACACTATGGAGCTAAAAACATGGATGAAGTTTTTCAGAAATTAGCACGTAAAAGTCAACGAATAGAATAAAAATGAAACAGTTACTATCGTTTGTACGCAAAGAGTTTTATCATATTTTACGCGATAAAACTACCATACTTATATTACTATTAATGCCAATAATCCAAATAATTCTGTTTGGATTTGCATTAACAACCGAAGTAAAAGATACGCGCGTGGCTGTGCTTATTCCTCAGAATGACGAAATTACTACAAAATTAGTTGAACGAATTCATGCTAGCTCGTATTTTGATGTTGTAAACACCATTCAGTCAAGCCACGAGATTCAAAAAACATTCAGAGATAGTCAGGCTAAATTAGTATTGGTTTTCGAAAACGATTTTGCCGCCAAATTAAAGCACGATGGAATTGCTCATATTCAACTCATTGCAGATGCTACCGACCCCAATGCTGCCACTTCGTTTACTTTTTATGTTTCAAATATAATTGCTTCGTATCAACAAGAAATGATGGGGACAATGAAAAATCCGTACCAAATTACACCCGAAGTAAAAATGCTTTACAATCCGCAAATGATTGGTGCTTTTAATTTTGTACCCGGCGTCTTGGGCATGATTTTAATTTTGATTTGTGCCATGATGACTTCCATTGCCATTGTACGTGAAAAAGAAAAAGGTACTATGGAAATTCTGTTAGTTTCGCCCATGAGACCAATTTATACCATTTTAGCTAAAATAACGCCTTATTTTGTTTTATCATGTATTAACTTCCTGACAATTATAATTTTATCGGTTTTTGTGCTTAAAGTTCCCATTGCGGGAAGTTTCTTTACATTGGTCATTATTTCGATGCTTTATATATTTGTGGCTCTGGCACTTGGTCTACTTATTTCGACTCTCACCGAATCGCAAGTAGCAGCCATGCTAATTTCGGGAATGGCTTTAATGATACCCGTTATGTTACTTTCGGGTATGATTTTCCCTATCGAAAACATGCCTTTACCATTGCAAATTTCTTCGAATATTATTCCGGCAAGGTGGTATATTTCGGCTGTAAAACTCGTTATGATACAAGGTTTAGGTTTTTCGGCAATTATAAAAGAAATGCTTGTGCTTAGTTTTATGGCCATTACGTTGATTGCTATAAGTCTGAAAAAGTTTAAAGTGAGATTGGAATAAAAGACAACAGAAAAAAACGAATTATTTATGCTAAAATATTTATTACGAAAGGAATTCCGTCAGATAAAACGCAATGCGTTTTTGCCTCGATTGATTTTTGCATTTCCATTAATGGTTTTGCTGGTTTTTCCGTGGGCGGCTAGTTACGAAATTAAAAATTTGAATATCAGCATTGTAGACAATGATCAAAGCTCCTTTTCGAAAGCCTTGACTCAAAAAATTATCTCGTCGAATTATTTTAAACTAACTGATTATTCGGCAAGTTACAGTGCTGCTATAAAAAGTATTGAAGCTCAAAAATCGGATATAATTTTACAGATTCCTGCTAATTTCGAAAAGAATATTATCAATGCACAAGGTGCAAAAGTAATGCTTTCGGCTAATGCGGTAAATGGTATGAAGGGTGGCATTGCTATGACCTATTTAGTGAGTATTATAAACGATTTTAATGCAGGTATAATAAAAGATTTATTGCCTGTAAATAACTCTACAACAAACATTTCAACAATACAAGTGGACCAACAATATCGTTTTAATCAAAATTTAAACTACCGTGTGTTTATGGTTCCGGCACTTATGGTTATGATTTTATCCTTATTATGTGGGTTTTTACCCGCCGTTTCCATTGTATTCGAAAAAGAATTAGGTACAATTGAACAAATGAATGTGAGTCCGGTACCAAAAGTATTATTTATATTGGCAAAACTCATTCCTTTTTGGGTAATTGGATTGATAGTTATCAACATAGGTTTTGTAGTAGCATGGGCTGTTTATGGATTAGTTCCAGCCGGACATTTTTACACCATTTATTTCTTTACCATAATATATATTTTCACTGTTTCGGGGCTTGGATTAATTATTTCGAATTTTGCTCAATCGCTACAGCAAGCCATGTTTATTATTTTCTTTTTTATGCTGGTCTTTATTATGTTAAGTGGACTTTACACGCCTATCGACAGTATGCCCGAATGGGCAAAATGGGTAGCTGCATTTAACCCATTAAAGTATTTTATGGAAGTTATGCGCGCTGTTTACCTCAAAGGAAGTGACATTCTTCAACTTTGGAAACAATTGCTAGCTTTAATTGCATTTTCAATTTTCTTTAATATTATTGCTGTAATTAGCTATCGAAAAAGCAGTTAGATTAGTTTTTTGTAATATAAAATTTTGCAAGAATATCAACTTCTAAGTTCTACAAATTATTTCCTAAATCGTTTGCATAAAATTTTATACTTCATTTTTTTGGAAAAGCAAGATAAATGCATACTTATTTGTACTTTTGAAAAAAAAATCAAATATGAAAAAGTGCATTTATTTATTTTTTGTAAGTATCTTATTTACAGCCTGTCAGCCCAAATTAAATTTACCAGCTGAAAACGAGAACTCACTAAATCTCAACTCCTTGCTAACGCTCGAAGTGGGTGAGAATAAACTTTATTTACAAGATTTTATTCTTGAACCGTCACAAATTGATTCTGTCTCCTCATCCTCTAAACTTTTAGATGTAAAACTGGCATCCGATAAACTCATAGCTATATTATTGGCCGACAGCAGCATGGAACAATTTGTTGATTTACAGATTTGGATAAAAGGCATTGCCTACTCCGTTCCATGCCGCAAAACGGATAAGGTGAATTTTACTTTTAGCTTTAATCCTCAAGGTAAAAGCTATAAAAAAGTGCAAATTGCAGGACAAATGAACGACTGGACACCAAGTCGCATGCCCGATTTAGCATTGAATGCCAATGGCTTATACGAAATATCGATGAATATGAGTCCTGGTTCATACTTGTATCAAATGCTACTTGATGGCGACCAAAACCACGATGCTAATAATCCGAACAAAGTGGATAATGGTTTCGGTAAATTTAATTCCATTTTGCAAATTGCAGGTAAAAACGATTCATTCCCCATACTCACAACCGACGATTTTGAAAACGATAAAATCCAATTATCAACTCAAAACACTATAAACAAAGCGTTTGTCTATTGGCAAAATTATTTATTACCTGATAATTTTATTAAAATTGAAAAGGGACAAATTATTTTTGATATTCCTGCCGAAGCTGACAAATTAGAACGTTCGTACTTACGAGTTTGGGCAAGTAATGACTTTGGCGTGAGTAATGATATTTTAATACCACTTCAGAATGGGGATGTATTAACTAAGGGAAATCAAGTAAAACGAACCGATAAACATGCTCAAATCATGTATTTTATGTTGATCGACCGATTTATGAATGGTGATAAGAGTAACGACAAACCTTTAAACCGCCCAGATGTAAATCCGAAAGTTGACTTTTGGGGAGGTGATATAGCTGGACTACAACAAAAAATTACAGATGGGTATTTCGAAAAATTAGGTGTAAATACACTTTGGATTTCGCCACTCAATCAAAATCCGTTGGAACCTTATGGCTATTCCGAAGTTGGCAAAACAAAATTTTCGGGATATCACGGTTATTGGCCAATATCGTCGTCGCAAGTTGATTTTCGATTTGGCACAAACAATGAGCTTAAAACACTGGTTAGCAAAGCACACGACCACGAAATGAATATATTGCTCGACTATGTAGCCAATCATGTTCACGAGGCACATCCGCTTTACAAAGCGCATCCCGAGTATGCCACACCACTTATTTTGCCCGACGGCACACTGAACGTGGCTAAATGGGACGAACACCGATTGACTACTTGGTTCGATACTTTTATGCCTTCGTTGGACGATTCGAATCCTATAGTCATTGATTTGATGACCGATTCGGCATTATATTGGTTGACCGAATTCAAGTTGGATGGATTCCGTCATGATGCTTGTAAACACATCAGCGAAGAGTTTTGGAGAGCTTTGTCGCTCAAAATGAAACGGAAACTGAACGGTAAACTACCTTATCAGGTTGGCGAAACTTATGGTAGCTCAAAACTAATTTCGGGTTATATTACCACCGGAATGCTTGATGGTCAGTTCGATTTTAATGTGTACGACATTGCCAATACCACATTTGCAGGTTCGGGTGGCGGCGATTTAAGCCGTGTACAGGATGTTTTCAGTTCGAGTCTAAATATATTTGGAACACATAATTTAATGGGTTATATATCTGGAAATCACGACAAACCTCGCTTTATGGCACAAGCATCGGGCGATTTAATTCCGGGTGAAGATACTAAAGCAGCAGGTTGGAAACGAAAAATTGGCATTACCGATTCCACTGCTTATGACAAACTATTCTTGTTTCATGCATTTAACCTCACCATTCCAGGTATTCCGGTAATATATTATGGCGACGAAATAGGAATGACAGGTGCGAATGACCCTGATTGCCGACACATGATGCGCTTTGATGGTTGGAATAATCGTGAATCAAAACTTTGGAATAATATTGCCACACTCACCCATTTACGCAAGAATAATCTGGTTTTGGTATACGGCGACTTTATAAATTTGCAAACTAAACCAGAAACATGGGTGTATGCGCGCAAGTATTTTTGCAAAGAAGCCATTGTACTTATTAATAATTCAGCAAAAAGCAGTACTTTTGAAGTGAATTTACCAAAAACATTGAAGGCTGAAAAATTGAAAGCTACTTTTGGAAACAAATTCTCTGATTCAAATAAAAAAATAGTACTTACACTTCCGGCTTATGGAGTTGAGGTATTGATAAATTGAAGACAACAGACAATTAAAAATAAGAGATTAGTAAAATAAGTAAAGACACAAAAACTCTCAAACATTATTAATAAAATATGATTCAAATTAACGACAAAGCACTTGCTGAAGCTGTAAATGAAGGAATGGACGAATTTCTTCAGGTTTTTATTGATGCTTATCTACAGGCTGTTGATGGTAAACTGACAGCCGAGAACATGAATAAATTAAACGGCTCGCAGCATACCTTATTGGCTTGGCATTTTTTTACAAGCGAAATGCGTGATGGTGGATTTGTACAGTTAATTCAAAACGGTTACGGTGGTTATATTTTTGGAAATCCGTTTGCAAAAGCAATGAAGCAGTTTGGAGCAGTAGAACTTGGCAAGCTTATTTACAAGGCAAAAGAAATTTACGACCCCAACAAAGCCGAACTCGAACGCGAAACTACCGAAGAGGAATTTAATGCTATGTATGTTGACTTTGAAGTTTTCGACGATTTAGAGGAGCAGTATTTTGAGATGGAAGAACAACAAACATCCCTAATCGCAGCATACGTAGATGAACACATTGCAGATTTTGGCGAAATTATTAAGTAATTATTTACAATTTACAAATGAAAAAAATAATCAACACTACAAACGCTCCAGCTGCCATTGGCCCATACAGTCAGGCAATAGAAGCCAACGGAACACTTTATATTTCAGGACAATTGCCTATAAATCCATTAGTTAGCAAAATTGAAGCTACAGAAATTACATTGCAAACCGAACAAGTTTTTGCAAATATTTTGGCAATACTTTCCGAAGCAGGTTATACTTTTGCCGACGTTGTAAAATCTACCGTTTTTCTATCAGATATTAGTAACTTTGCTGGAATGAACGAGGTATACAAAAAATATTATCAATCGGAATGTCCGGCCCGTTCAGCTTTTGCTGTGAAGGATTTACCACTTGGTGCTTTGGTCGAAATTGAAACTATTGCCGTTAAATAAAGCATTATTGCTTATTGGTTGTGCAATAATTTACAACTAAGAGCGTTTTTAATGAAGTTAATAAACGGTATCAATAATTTTATGACAAAAATAATAAAAACTCTTTTGTTACTTGGTTTTGTTTCGGTGTGTATAACTAAACTCAATGCCCAAAACAGTTATCATGGCGATGATAAATTCCTGCATTTTGGGTTTTCGTTGGGATTAAACACCATGGATTTTGGTGTAGGTTCAACCACACCAGCCAATATATCGAAATTGATTCCAGGTTTTTCGGTAGGTATTGTAAGTGATATGATGCTAAGCAAGTATCTGAATTTACGCTTTACTCCTGCCATGCATATTGGCGACCGTGAGTTAGTTTTTAAAAATATGCCTCCTGCCGACATAGTCTCCTCGGTTCTTGTAAGTGCCCCCATTTATGTAAAATATAGTTCGGAACGATATGGCAATATCCGCCCATACTTAATTGGTGGTGGAGGTGTGTATGTTGATTTAGGAAGGGATAGCGATAAGTCAATTATGCTTCGACCCTTCGATACTTTTTTTGAATTTGGTGTGGGATGCGATATTTATTTCGACTTTTTCAAGTTAGCCCCTGAGCTTAAATTGGCTTTGGGCATGAACAATATGCTTACACCACTTGCCGACCGCGACACAGGAAACCTTACCGATGCTGAAAAGCAATATACAATGGCATTAAACAAATTAACGTCAAGATTAATAACCCTGACGTTTAATTTTGAATAAAATAAAAATAGATTTAAATACTTTCTATTTGTTTAATTATATCGACGAGTTTCTCGTCCCATGCTTTATATAAGCTTCGATAATAAGACTTTACGGATGCTGGATTTTGTTTACCTCCAGGGCGATTGGAGCGCAAAGTAAATTCGCGGGCTGTTTCAACAATTTTTACGACCAATGTTTCTGCTGCTTTTTCGTCGGTATTTTTATTCATTAAACAACGAAAATAAACATCAGTAATAAGTTCAGAACTAACGAACTGAATGGTTTTTTTGAGTTTTTTACGGCTTGACATTTTGTAGTGTTTTTAAATTTTTACAAAGTTAATTTATTATTTTGGCATTTTCCATTTTTTTCAAAGAAATAATAATTTCAGTACACATATTATTTTTCAAAACCATGCTATCATTTATTCAAAAATATGTTCAGACAATTAAAATGTTTAAAACCACAACATTTTGGAAATTCATTTTTTTAAGTTTGATTGTAACGAGCGTATATTCCTGTCAAGATGAAATAATTAGCACTAATCCGGATAAAAAGCTAGATTTTTCGAACGATACGCTTACTTTCGATACTATTTTTACATCGTATGGAAGTACAACAGAGAAATTTATGATTTACAATAATAATAACCGAGCACTGCGTATTAGTCAAATTTATTTAGCAAAAGGTAGTAGTTCTAAATTCAGATTAAATGTTGATGGCTCTGTAAATTCTCAAAACAAATTTAGTGATATCGAAATTGGTGCAAATGATAGTATGTTTGTTTTTGTTGAAACAACAATTGAAGCAACAAATGATAACAATCCATTGTTAATAGAGGATTCAGTAAGTTTTGTATTGAATGGTAATAAACAACATGTTATGCTTGAAGCATTTGGACAAAATATACACTTATTGAAAAATGAAAATATAACTGAGAATACTAAATTTAAAATTGATAAACCGTATTTGATTTATGGCGATTTAACAGTTGATTCAGCTATAACTTTAACATTACCAGCTGGTTGCAAACTTTATTTTCATAACAATTCCAATCTGCTAGTATATGGAAATTTACGTACCGAAGGCACTTTTGAACAACCAGTTGAATTGCGTGGCGATAGGCTTGATAAAGTGAAGTTTTTGGACCCAGTGCCATACAATTATGTGGCCGGACAATGGGGAGGCGTATACCTTTTGTGGAGTAAGGGCAAACATGTACTTAAAAACACAAACATCACAAGTGGATATGTAGGGCTTTATTCGCCAAATACCGATAGGAGCAATTTACCTGAAATAGAAATTGAAAACTGCCGAATTCATAACTTTGTGTTTTATGGCATAGTGGCTCAAAACACTGATTTAACGGTAAAAAATAGCGAAATATCAAACACAGGTAGCTTTACTGTGTTTTTAAGTGGTGGTACTCACGTTTTTCAACAAAGCACTATTGCTAACCATTATTCTTCAAACTCGTTTAATCCAGGTTCACGCGATAAAAATCCGGCTGTGATGATAATGGGATTACAACGAACAGCACCTATGCAAACCGAATTTGTAAACTGTATTGTTTCTGGTAGTCTCGACAATGAATTGGCTATTGCCAGTCGGTTTTTGAAAGATTATAAAGGAGTCTTTACAAATTCGTATATCAAACGTAAACAGAAATATGAGTTAACACAATTTCAAAATATTCGTTGGTACCAACCTCTCGATACTATCTTCCGTCAAGGTTCGTTCGATTACGAAAAGAAAAAGTATTTTAATTTCACTCCTGACTCACTTTCACCTGCTCGCAATATTGCCGATAAAGCGGTTGCATCGCGTTTTCCATTGGATTTAAATGGTAAAAATCGCTTCTCGGACGACAATCCCGATGCTGGCTGTTATGAATGGCGAGCTTATAATCAACAATATTAAAATGTGAATTATTTTAATATCACTAAAAATTAGATTATATTTGCACAAAAATTGCAATTATTGATTTAATATTCAGGTTAACATGTTGTTTAAAAATGAAATTACTCCGGCGTTTGCAGCTGAATTAATGCAGGATAGCGATAAAGTCCTTAAATTTGTTGCCGATATAAAATGGGAACAAGGTTACGCATGCAGAAATTGTGGACACACAAACTATTGCGAAGGAAAAACTGCTTCATCGCGCAGATGTACGCGGTGCAAAAAAGAAGAATCAGCTACATCGCATACCATTTTTCACAATATTAAATTCCCCATTAATAAAGCCTTTTATATAGCATACAATGTTTGTGTACTTGGTACTGACTTTTCTTCCTATAATTTTTCCGATCAATTGGGACTCAATCAAATGACTTGTTGGAAGTTTCGGAAACGAATTCAGAATTGCATGTTGAAACTTGAAGTTTCAAAAAAAATTGAAATAAAACAGTTTCTAATGACTGAATATAAATAAGTTAGTTAAAAACAAGTTTGTGAATTTCTGATTGCATTTCACTCAGTTTCTTCCTGCGTTTTTTGGATAATAACAAATACCTTATTTCGGCAATGCTTTTTTTAGTAAAACAATAAAATTTGAATGCTAAAATACCTGTTAGTAAATGAGTTACTAATAAAAAAGGCACCAATAATATAGAAACTGATAATAGCTTACAAATTAGTATCGACTGGGCAATATAAAATAATGGGAAAATTATCAAACCAAGCACAAATTGTATCGAGCTGAAAAAACCATGATATTCTACTTTCAACATTTTGCGGATTAAAACTGGGGTAAAAAAGGCCAACACATTCAATATAAGCCCAATGACTGCTATTGGAAGTAAGGTTATTAAACCTATTAATCGTAATATTTGAACTTTAATACTCGGCTTTTGGTCAATATTTCGAGCTTGTAAATGATATTTTGATAGCTTTGATTTATATTCCAAACAATATTCCGATAACCTTAGCATCTTTTCTGAATCAAGTTTTGCTAACGCGCTTAATTCATCAGAAAGTTGCTTACGCGCTATGAATAAATTATATGAAGTTGAAGTCAAACCTTTATTCTTCAATAGTTTATATTCAGAATATTCAATTATTTCTAATATTGTTTGGTAATGAAGGGTGGAGTCAATATGAATTGTCAAATCTTTAAGCGAATCACTCAAATGCTGCTTTAGTTCATTCATTGCTTTTGGAGGGTTGTCCTGATA
Source organism: uncultured Paludibacter sp. (assembly GCA_964466415.1). Taxonomy (GTDB): domain Bacteria; phylum Bacteroidota; class Bacteroidia; order Bacteroidales; family Paludibacteraceae; genus Paludibacter. Next base: position 6,329 of record CAYXQZ010000055.1, on the reverse strand, counting down.
CGATAGCCCATAATCCGAAACATGTATAGGCTCCCCAATATTAATGATAAGGTGCTTACCAAACTTCTCAATACTGCCAAAATCCAAACCTACTGGTACAATTTGTAATGACTGATCACTTTTATTATTTTGTTGTACCGAAAAAGCAATTCTGAAAATCCCCTTTACAAGTGGACGAATTTTATGGTCAGTTTCCTGATTTCCTTCTGGCATAATACATAGCGCATGATTATTCTGAAGTAAATCCACACATTCATCAAAAACAGCATTATTGCGATTAAGGTTTTCAAATCCATCACGTATCCTAAATGCAGGCATTATTTTAGCAAAGCGAAGAAATGCTGCAACTTTTTTATTTTTAAAAATATCAGAACGTCCTAAAAAAGAAGTAGTTTTGTTGTGAGGAGTTATGAGTAAAATAGCCAATGCATCCATCAAAGCATTGCGATGGTTTGGAGCAAAAATAAAACCACTATCACGAGGTATATTTTGAGCTCCAACAATAATTATTTCATCGTAATACAAATACAAAGCACTCCTAACCAAAAAATTGGATATTTTGTAAGTCAATGTATTTTGATAGATTATTGACATAAAAAAGTAATTGGTTTAGAAATTAACCAAATATTTTTTGAAAAAAACCTTCTTTCTTTTTAGGATATTCGCTAATTAGCTCAGATGGAACTGGCTTTAAAGGGTCACCTGAAGCAATCATTTGATAAATTACACCCCAATCGGGCAGACCACCTAAATTGCGATCGTCGATAAATACATCTGCTTTTAACTTACGTGGTTGCTTATCGGTTTCTTTTTCCTCAGGATAATTTTTGTTAACAGCATAAAATTCAAGACCTTTACTTTTGCAATATTCTACTGCATCTTCCAATTCACGCCCTTCGCGAACTGTCCAAAGTATTAAACAAGCCTGAAAATCTTTCTGAATTCGGATCAACGTATCGATGGCAAATGGAATTTCTTTTCCTATACGTGGATATTCGTGCGTTACTATTGTTCCGTCAAAGTCTATAGCTAAAGTAATCATAAAGTAAATATATTGAGTTATTTAATTAATTTTCATTGTTCGAATCATTCCTATTCAAATCGTTCAAAATCTTATTTTCGGAAGGTTTGCAAAAAAACAAAGCTACCGCTGCAATTCCAGCACAAAAAATCATTGATTGTGAGTTCATTACGTAAAAAAACACAACTCCAAACACTAATCCAGTTCCAATTATTAAAATACGATAAATGCCTCCATTTCTGTATTTTTCTAACTGTTCATTTTCATCTTGTATAAATGCCCATTTCTTAGTCATTTTATTAAAAATGGCCAATGCTAATGGTACAGTGCTTATAATATAGAGAATCACAATACTATTAATTATAGTACCCTCACTTGTTAATGGGTCAATTTTATAACCCGATTTCAAAATATAATAGCCTGAAGTAGCAGCTAAAATTGCAGCTGCATATACAGCATAATAAGCTGTTAATAAAATTCTTAGTGTTCGTTTCATCTGTTTATTTATTTGTAGGAATTTGTAAATTCAACTCGGTTTACAATGGATCGTCCCAATGTTACCTCGTCGGTATATTCTAACTCCCCTCCTACCGAAATACCGCGTGCTATAGTGGTAATTTTAATTTTTGAAGTACCTAGTTTTCTGAAAATATAAAAATTAGTTGTATCACCTTCCATAGTTGTGCTTAAGGCCAAAATTATTTCGCGTACATTTTCATTTCGCGCTCGTTGAATTAGACTTTCAATTTCCAAATCAGCTGGTCCTATTCCATCCATTGGCGAAATAACTCCTCCTAGTACGTGGTATAATCCTTTGTATTGCTGTGTATTTTCAATGCTCATCACATCTTTAATTGTTTCAACTACACAAATACAACTTGCATCGCGCCCCATATTACTACATATACCGCATGTTTCGGTATCCGAAATATTATGACAAACATTACAATAAACAATGTCGCGTCGAAGTTGAATCATCGAATTTCCAAAACTATCAACCTCACTCTTTTCCTTTTTAAGTAAATGCAAAACCAATCGTAAAGCTGTTTTACGACCAATTCCTGGTAATTTAGCAAATTCTTGAACAGCATTCTCGAGTAGAATGGATGAATATAATGGTTGACTCACAATGGACTAATCGTTATTATAGTAATTTTAGCATGCAAATTTACAAAAAAAATCGACAACAATCAATTTTAAAATTAGTATGAGTTTTTTAAATGGTTTTTTAGTAACTTTGCAGGCATTTTTAAAATCTATGTCAGGAATAATAATACTCATAATCATTGCGTTGTATTTTTCAATGTTGTTGCTAATCTCATTTTTTGTGAGTCGCAAGAGCACTGATAACGAAGCCTTTTTTTTGGGTAACCGAAAATCACCATGGTGGGTTGTGGCCATTGGCATGATTGGGTCTTCAATCTCAGGAGTTAGTTTTGTATCGGTACCAGGAATGGTGCGAAGTATCGATTTTACATACATGCAAACCGTTTTTGGATTCTTTTTTGGCTATCTTATAATTGCAAATATCTTACTACCATTGTATTATCGATTAAATTTAACTTCGATTTACACCTATCTGGAACAACGTTTTGGTAAAAATGCCTATAAAACCGGAGCCTCATTTTTTTTAATTTCAAAAACAATAGGTGCTGCAGCCCGTCTTTATGTGGTGGCATCTATTCTCCAAACAGTGGTATTTGATGCATGGAATATCCCATTTTATGTAACAGTTTGTTGCACAATATTACTTATTTGGCTCTACACCTATCGTAGTGGCATTAAAACTATTGTTTGGACCGATACAGTTCAGGCAATTATAATGATTGTAGCTTTATTCCTTTTAGTTTTGCAAGTTTCCAAACAATTACATTTTGAAAATGACACCATCTGGAGCGCTATTTACAATCATAAAAATACACGTATTTTTGTTTTCGACGATTGGCATTCGAAGCAAAATTTCTTTAAACAGTTTTTTAGTGGTATTTTTATAGCTATTGTTATGACTGGACTTGACCAAGATATGATGCAAAAAAATCTAACTTGTAGAAATCTTAAAGATGCCAAAAAAAACATGTATTGGTATGGAATATCATTTGTACCCGTTAATTTACTGTTTCTCACATTAGGAGTTATGCTTTTGATGCTTGCCGATCAAAATTCAGTGGAGCTACCACAAAAAGCCGATCAAATACTCACAATGTTTGCTACAAATTACTTAGGACAAACGGTTCTTGTATTGTTTATAGTTGGCATTGTAGCAGCAGCATTTTCGAGTGCCGATTCGGCATTGGCTGCACTTACCACGTCCTTTGCAGTTGATATTCTGGGAGTACAACATCAAAAACCAGAGACAGCTAATCGCAATCGTCGAATTATTCATATAGCAATTTCGGTGGTCTTTGCGTTGGTTATTCTAATTTTCGAGGCTGTAAACGATAAAAGCGTGATTGATGCAATTTATATTATTGCATCGTACACCTATGGTCCATTATTAGGCATGTTTACTTTTGGACTTTTCACCAACATTAATACCAACGATAAAGCAATACCTTATATTGCGCTATTATCACCAGTTATTTGTTTTACTATTAACACAATTTCCGAAAATATTTTCAATTATAAATTTGGATATGAATTACTTATGATTAATGGCATACTTACATTTTTGGGATTGTGGATGTTTTCGAGCAAACTTAATAATCAGAAAAATAATTTTGTAAATAGAAAAATTTAAATAAAAACAGTTCAACTATCATGGATGTAAAATCAGCCGAATTTATAATTAGCAATACCGATTTTCGTAAATGTCCCGAAGGAAATTTACCTGAATATGCATTTATTGGTCGCTCAAATGTTGGTAAGTCATCACTTATCAACATGTTATGCAATCGTAAGGATTTAGCAATGACCTCGTCGAAACCTGGTAAAACACTGCTAATAAATCACTTTTTGATAAATAATAGCTGGCATTTAGTTGATTTACCAGGCTATGGTTATGCTACTGCAGGAAAAAAAATGCGCGAACAATTAAAGAATATAATTGAATCGTACATACTTTATCGTGAGCAACTTACTTGCGTTTTTTTATTGATCGACAGCAGGCATGAACCACAAAAAATCGATTTAGATTTTATGGAATGGATGGGCGAAAACGGTGTGCCATTTTCAATTGTGTTTACAAAATTGGATAAAATGTCGGCGGTTCGTTCACGCGAAAACCTAAAATTATATCAGGAAAAACTTCACGAAACATGGGAAGAATTACCTCCAATTTTTGCAACTTCATCCGAGAAAAGAACTGGAAGAGATGAAGTACTTGGATATATTGCAGATATTAACTTAACTTTAAAAAAATAAGTAATTAACTTATTATAAATCACTTAAATGATATTTTTCGGGGAAACGAGCATGTATTCCTTTGTAATACTGTTGAATTTTTGCTAAGTCAGCAATTTCATCGCCCGTAGGGTAAAAAATATCAAGTATACCCAATTCTTTCTTTTTATAATCGATATAGGCCAATTGAATTGGAACATTTGCTTTGACAGCAATGTGATAAAAGCCCATTTTCCATTTTTCAACCAAGCTACGAGTGCCTTCGGGAGTTATTGCCAAATGGAAATGGGTTCTTTTGTTAAATTCTTCGGCCATTTGATCTGTTACCGAATTTTTTTTCGACCTGTCGATAGGTACACCACCCAAAGCATTAAATACAAAATTCATAGGAAAAAAATACCACGATTTTTTAATTAAAAATTGTGCTTCTCTACCTAATGCTACGTATGATAATTTACCAATTGGGAAATCCCAATTACTTGTGTGTGGAGCAACACATATCACACTTTTAGTTGGTTCATCAAAACTTACATTCGTTTTCCAACCAGCTATATTGAGAATTAATCTACTAATTTTTTGCATCATATACTATAACATGCTTTATTTCAGCAACTTTTCAAATACAAATTAATTAAGTCACTGGTGTTTTTTATCATTTTCTTTCTACAAAAGTATAGTTTATAATTATTATTATTCAATTCATTTTTCTTATTAAACATTTATTGCAAATAATTGAGAGAATAGCAATTAATTTATTTGGTTAACTTACAACAATATATGTTTTAATTTATCATAATAAATGAATTCTTAAAAACAATTTCCCAGCTAAATTGTTTAAGCTATAATTATCCTTAAATCGGCTCAACAATGATAAATGGATAATAAATTTCAGTATTTTTGTATCTTAAATATTTTAAAAATTCCATGAGTTTAATCGAAAGCATACGTCAACCAATTTCGGAAGATTTAAAAACATTCAAAGTGTTTTTTACTGAGGCACTTAAAACTGATAATCCATTGTTGGCTGATGTGAATGAATACATTGTGCAAGCAAGTGGAAAAAAATTACGACCTATTCTTACTCTTCTTTCAGCCCGATTGTGTGGAAATAGCACTGATGCGGCTTATTATGCTGCTTTAGCTATGGAATTATTGCACAATGCAAGTCTAATTCACGACGATGTGGTGGATGATACGCATGAGCGTCGTGGAAGGTCGTCGATTAATGCACGTTGGACAAATAAAGTTGCAGTGCTCTCTGGAGATTATATGCTTTCGAACTCACTTATATGTGGCACTAAAACCGAAAATTTGGATATTTTAAAGTCGATTGCCAATATTGGTATGGAACTTTCGGATGGAGAATTGCTTCAGCTCACTAATATGCAAAAAACTGAAATATCCGAAGCAGATTATTTCAAAGTGATTCGTAAAAAAACAGCTTTATTATTTGCTACGTGTACCGAAGTTGGAGCTATTTCGGCAGGAGCTAACAAAAAGCAACAAGAACATTTATTCCGATTTGGCGAATTGTTAGGAATTTGTTTTCAAATAAAAGATGATATCTTTGATTATTATAAAGATATTGAAATTGGCAAACCAACAGGAAATGATTTGCAAGATGGAAAAGTAACTTTACCTTTGATATACGCACTTCAAAACTCGAAAAGCGAAGATCGAAGCAATGTGATTTCAATAATTCATTCAAAAGAATTTTCAGCATCGAATATTGACTTTATTATGCAATTTGCACGCGAAGCAGGAGGTGTTGAATATGCTGAAAGTAAAATGAGTGAATATAAAAATCAAGCTATTAGCGAATTAGACTCTTTCGAAAATTCTGTATTTAAAACTGCTCTAATCCAATGTGTTGAGTTTGCTACTTCGCGTCAGTATTAATCCTTTCAGGCTTCAACTTAAAAAAGTTTTACTTGGTTTGTTGAATAATTTCAATTAATTTCGCTGACTC
>CAYXQZ010000054.1:14823-17726 GCA_964466415.1 uncultured Paludibacter sp. | reverse complement strand
TTTAAAAGCCCTGCATATTTATTTATGTGGGGCTTTTTTGTGTCGTTATTGCTTATTAAGTTGTTTTTTTTAGCAATAAAACTTAATAGTTTGTTTCTGATTGAACAATATAGTATGTATTTGTATTATATAATTGTAACTTAGTATATATACGCATGAAATCTAAAGAAATTCTTATTCAATTAATAAATTATTTGAATGATTATGAGCAAGATGCTCAAAAAAAGGGTGGAGCTATAAACTTAACTGATTTTTTGGGTTATTTAAATAGCACACATGTACCTGAGAATGTAAAGGTAAATGCAATTAAAGGGAATGTCAATAATGATGTTCTTTCGCCAACGCATGGAAATGATACTGATATTTCGATATTGGTGGTTTTTTTGTTCCGTTATGCTAAAGGTTATATGAAGAAGGCGTTAAAGGAAAGTGTTATAAATTCGGCTGATGAGTTTTCATTTTTAATTACTTTAATGACGTATGAGAGTTTGACTAAAACTGAACTTATTCAAAAACAGGTAATGGAAAAAACATCGGGAACTGAGATTATCAATCGCTTACTTAAGTTAGAATTGATGGATCAGTTTAACGATGAAATTGATCGAAGAAGTATGCGTCTTAAAATTACCATTAAAGGGAAAACTGAAATTGTGAAAATTTTACCTCAAATGAAGATGGTATCTGAATTGGTAGCAGGTAATTTGACCGAAACCGAAAAGATTACATTTGCTTTTTTACTTCGTAAATTAGAATGTTTTCATAACGATATTTTTACAAACAAAAAAGATGTACAACTTACTGATTTATTGAATCATAGTTTAAATTGATTGCTTGTTTTTTTTCCTTCTTTAGTTGTTAATATTACACAAAGTATTAGCTGTGATGTACTATTAGCGGATTCAATTTTTGTATCTTTGTAGCCGAAAGGAATTCGACTCGCTTCCAGAGTTGTTTTTCTTTCTTTTTTAATAATGTTGTAAATGCTCTGATTAACTTTATGAACTTTTCAACCTTATAACTTTACAAACTTTTTAGAATGGGGTGCCTTAATATTTCGGGCTGAGATCATACCCTTTGAACCTGCACGGGTAATTCCGCGAAGGGAATAAGAATTCATCATCCGTATCTCTTATTGGGCTCTCAAACACAATTTATTAATCATTTAATCAATTTGTTATGAGACAGATTTTTATTACAGCTTTGGTGCTGTTAAATTCATTTTTTACTTTTGGTCAAAACCAAAAGAAGCTTGTTACATCAACACCTGATAGTATTAAGCAAATTACGCTTAACGAAGTAGTTGTAACTTCGCTTAGAGCTAGCGACCGTTCGGCAGTGGCTTACAGTAGTGTTCTTAAGGAAACTATTGAACAACGTAATCTAGGTCAGGATATTCCTTATTTGTTAGCACTAACACCTTCGTTTATTGCTACTTCGGATGGTGGAACAGGTATTGGTTACACAGGTTTTCGAATAAGAGGTACTGATGGAAACCGTGTAAATGTAACTATCAATGGAGTGCCGTTTAACGACTCTGAATCACATGCGTCGTATTTTGTTGATATGCCTGATTTTGCTTCGTCACTTTCGTCGGTACAAGTGCAGCGTGGTGTTGGTACATCTACCAATGGTGCTGCTGCTTTTGGGGCTAGTATTAATATGCTGACCGAAGGTTCACGAGCTAAGTCTTATGCAGAAATTGGTACTACTATTGGTTCATTTAATACCAATAAAAATACTTTAAAAGTAGGAACAGGATTAATGAAAAGTGGATTTGCTTTTGATGCCCGTTTGTCGAACGTAACAAGCGAGGGCTATTTAGACCGCGCTTCAGCCGATTTAAAATCGTATTATTTTGCTGGTGGTTATTATGGTGATAAAACAACATTGAAATTTGTAACTTTTGGTGGACACGAAAAAACCTATCAAGCTTGGTATGGCGTAATTGCCGATTCGCTCAAAACAAACCGGACATATAACGAACTTGGATCTTATACCGATGTAAATGGTAAAACTAAGTTTTATGATAATCAAGTGGATGATTATACGCAAACACATTATCAATTACATTGGATGCAAACGCTTAATTCAAAGTTGCACTTCAATGCTACTGCTCACTACACCAAGGGTTATGGCTTTTACGAAGAATATAAGCAAGATAGAAAATACAAAGAGTATGGCTTAACACCTGATACATTAGCTGGAGAGGTTCTTAAAAAAACAGACCTTGTTCGTCGCAAATGGTTAGATAATGATTTTTATGGAATAACTTATGCGCTGAGTTATGAATCCAAAATTATCAATGCTACTTTTGGAGGTGCAGTTAACCGGTACGATGGAGACCATTTTGGAAACGTTATTTGGGTTCGAAATGCTCAAAATTTACAACCAAACCACGAATATTATCGTAGTAATTCGCTCAAAGATGAATTTAATATTTATGCAAAAGGTACTGCTATTCATTGGGAAAAGTTGTTTTCAACTATTGATTTGCAATACCGCCATATAAATTATAGTTTAAATGGAGTTAGTGATAAATTCAATTCGAATACGAATCTTATGGATGACATTACGAATGTGTATAAATTTGATTTTTTCAATCCCAAAGTGGGTTTAACTTATCAATTTAATAAAGAGAATAATGTTTACGCTTCGTATTCAATTGCCAACAGAGAGCCGAATAGAAGTAATTACACCGATAATTCAACTTCTGCACAGCCAAAGCCGGAGCGCTTGTACGATACAGAAATTGGCTATCGTTTTCAGTCGCCACGATTTAGTGCCAGCGCCAATTTTTATTATATGAATTACAAAGATCAATTGATTCTGACAGGAAAACTCAGTGATATTGGTGAAGCTTTAACTTCGAATATTCCTGAAAGTTATCGTGCTGGAATTGAATT
>CAYXQZ010000054.1:0-14723 GCA_964466415.1 uncultured Paludibacter sp. | reverse complement strand
TAATTTCTTAGCTTCAGTAACTTTGAAATTTTAGAATCACAATTTATATAAAAAATCCGCTAATCTGAATTTCAGAGATTAGTGGATTTTTCTGTATCTATAAGATTGTAATTAGGCTTTCTTCAATCCTTTTATTTCGGCTTTGGTGGCTTTTTTAATGCTGATAGCACAGCCTCCACCTGGTGCAAGGTGTTGTGTGAGAATCGATTTATTGCTTATTAATACTTGTTTGATTGCATATTTCATCGGATTTGATTCCCAATTTGCATCTGCTGCATCGGCATAAATAGTGGCAACATACCAACATTTTTCATCCAAAAACTGCATAGGAATAATTGCATTTCGTGCATTCTCGTCGGTAATAGCTCCAACAAACCAATTATCACTATTTTTTGCTTTACGTGCAATGGTCATATAATCGCCAGGTTCAGCTTCAATGTATTTTGTGTCGTCCCAATCAACGGCCACATCTTTAATAAACTGAAAAGCATCTAAATGTTTCTCGTAATTCTCAGGCAAGTCGGCTGCCATTTGAAGCGGACTGTACATAGTAACATAAAGAGCAAGTTGTTTTGCCAAAGTGGTATGAACTTGATTTTTATTTCCCTTTTGGTAATAATCCATTTTTATTTCAAAAATTCCAGGAGTATAATCCATCGGTCCACCCATAAGGCGTGTAAATGGCAAAATTGTTTCGTGTTCAGGTTTATTTCCAGCACTCCAAGCATTAAATTCGTTGCCACGAGCAGCTTCACAAGCCATCCAATTTGGATATGTTCGGTGCTGGCCAGTAGGGCGAACAGGTTCGTGTGCATCAAGCATAATATTGTTCTGTGCCATTTTTTGGGCTACACGATTGTAATGATTTACCATCCACTGTCCGTCGTGATGTTCGCCACGTGGTATTATCCAACCTACATATCCAGTTTTTACTGCATCGTAACCGTGCTTTTTCATGAGTTCAATGGCCTTGTCAATGTGTCGTTCGTAATTGGTAACCGAAGCCGAAGTTTCGTGATGCATAATAAGTTTAACTCCTTTGCTTTGTGCATATTGATTTAGATTTTGAATGTCAAAGTCAGGATATGGTGTTGTAAAATCGAACACATCTTCTTTCCAATTTCCAATCCAATCCTCCCATCCAACATTCCAACCTTCGACTAAAATGCCCGAAAAACCATGTTTGGCAGCAAAATCGATATAATATTTTACATTTTCGTTGGTTGCTCCATGTCTACCCGATGGTTTTAATAAATCCCAATTGGTGGTGGCTAATTTTATGTTTGGATCCTCACCATAACTCCATGTCCACTTGTCAGGCACATGCATTCCCCACCATATTCCTATGTATTTTTGTGGTTTAATAAAGTCTGTATTTGCAATTTTGCTTGGCTCATTTAAGTTTAAAATGGTTTTCGAGGCCAGAATGTCAGTTGCTTTATCACTCACTATTATGGTGCGCCAAGGTGTGTTGTGAGGAGTTTGCATGTAGGCTTTGGTACCTAATGCATCGGGTACAAGGCTCGACGTTAAAACATAGTTTTTAGTATCGACAAGTAGTTGCATGGCAGAGTAGTTGATAAGAGCTGCTTCGAAAATGCTAATATAAAGTCCTTTGTCAGTTTTGAGTAGTAACGGAGATTGTGCTGCATTTTTTGCAAAAAACCCATGCGTTCCAATGCCCGATCCATCAACTTTTGATGCATCAATGTCGGATAGTAAAGTAGTAGAGTAGCAATATTCATTTGTGTCATAATCGCCCGGAATCCAAAATGTTTTATGATTTCCAGTTAATGCAAATTGTGTATGCTCATCAGCAACTTCAAAATAATTTAAATTAGCTTGTTTCTCAAATTCATATCTAAATCCCAGACCATCGTTAAATAGTCGGAAACGAATTTTCATAATTCGCTCGGTCTTCTTTTGTTTTAAAACTACCAATAACTCATTGTGTTGATTCCTTATTTCTTTTACTTCGCCCCATATAGGTTCCCAAGTTTCGTCGAATTTTGAAAATACGCTGTCGGTTATTTCAAAATTATCAAGTAATGAAGTATTTTTCTTCAATTCTAATCCAAGTTTTGAACTGCGAATAACTTCGTTTCCTTTGTAGCTAAGTTTGTAGGTTGGTTGCCCTGAAACATTTAGCTCAAAGTCTAGGATGAGATTTTTGTTTGGCGACCAAAGAGTTTGAGAATTAATGCAAAGTAGAAAGTTTGCAATTATTGCTGTTAGAATGATTTTTTTCATTGTCATTATTTTTTTATAATGGATTTATGTTGCAAATTTATCAGAAAATAAACTGTTACTATAGTTTTTCAGGTGATTTTTTAAAACAATTCCATGCAAACGATTGATATATACAAAAAAACCGTTTCACAAGGTTGAAACGGATCATAAAAAAAGGAGAACCCAAGTTCTCCTTTTTTTAGATTTAAATATAATTGATATCAACCACATTTTGAATAACCACAGTTTTTGCAAGTAAGGCAGCCTTCTTGATAAATTAAAGCCTTATGACCGCAGTTTGGACATTCTTGACCTGCAATTTGTGTTCCATCAGGAATATATTTTTTCAATGCACGTTCCACACCCACTTTCCAAGTGTTTATCGATTCACTATCCAGTTGTAGACCCGAAACGATTTTAATTACCTGATCAATAGGCATTCCGTAACGCAATACACCCGAAATGAGTTTGGCATAGTTCCAGAATTCTTTGTCGAATTTATGCGATAAACCTTCAACGGTAGTTTTATAACCGCGTTTGTTTTGGAACTGAAAGTCGTAACGTTTAAGTCCGTTTTCGTCAACCGTTTTAATAATTTTACCTTCAGTTACTGTTTTTGGAAGTAGGATACCTTCTTCGTCATCAGCAAGTCCGGTAAAAATTTCGTACGGTTTACCACTCTTCAAGCCTACAAATGCAATCCATTTATCTTTAGCGTTTTGGAAGCGAACTACGTCGCAATCCAATTCTTTAGGACGAATAAAATGTTCTTCATCGTAAGGGAAGCACACTGTTTTGCCATCTTTGGCTTCTTCCTTTTTGTCGGTTGTAGCAATAAGAACACCCGAACGTGAGCCATCGCGATATACGGTAACACCTTTACAACCTACACGCCATGCTTCTTCGTACAATTTACCAACTAATTCTTCGTCTACATTGTTTGGTAGATTAATGGTAACGCTAATTGAGTGGTCTACCCATTTTTGAATACGACCTTGCATTTGTACTTTTTTCAACCAGTCTACATCATTAGCTGTAGCTTTGTAGTATGGCGATTCTTGTACTAGTTTTTCAACTTCTTCTTGAGTGTAATGTTTTGCAGTTGGATGTCCATTTGCTTCCATCCAAGTTACAAACTTGTGGTGGAACACAACGTATTCTTCCCAATTATCGCCATTTTCGTCAATAAAATCAACGCGTACGTTTTTGTCATTAGGATTCACCTTGCGACGACGAGTATACACAGGCATAAACACAGGTTCAACACCCGAAGTAGTTTGTGTCATGATACTAGTTGTGCCAGTAGGAGCAATGGTTAAGCACGCTATGTTTCTACGACCAAATTTCACCATATCTTTGTATAGAGCAGGGTCAGCGTCAGCTAAGCGTTTGATAAACGGATTGTTTTCCTCGCGTTTGGCATCGTACACATCAAAAGCACCACGCTCTTTGGCCATAGTTATCGACGAACGGTAGGCCGCAAGAGCCACAGCTTTGTGAACTTGTTCCGAAAAATCGGTAGCAGCATCGGTACCATAGCGGAATCCCAAAGCAGCTAACATGTCGCCTTCGCCAGTTGTGCCTACACCAGTACGGCGTCCTTGAGTTGTTTTGGTTTTAATTTTTTCCCAAAGTTGGTATTCAGTCAATTTAATATCATCGTCCTCAGGATCCGAATCAATTTTTTTGATTATGGCATCGATCTTTTCCATTTCCAAATCAATGATGTCATCCATAATGCGTTGAGCTAATGCAACATGTGTGGCAAATAGTTCAAAATCGAATGCTGCATCTTTGGTAAATGGATTATTTACATACGAATATAGGTTGATAGCTAATAAACGACAACTATCATAAGGACATAGTGGAATTTCGCCACAAGGGTTTGTCGATACAGTTTTATAACCAAGGTCGGCATAGCAATCTGGAACCGATTCGCGAATAATTGTATCCCAAAATAATATACCTGGCTCTGCCGATTTCCATGCGTTATGTACTATTTTTTTCCAAATTACACTGGCATCTACTTCTTTTGTAAACCAAGGAGTATCCGATCCAATAGGATATTGTTGTGTGTATGGTTTGTTAGTCATGACAGCTTTCATAAAGTTGTCGTCAATTTTAACCGATACATTAGCACCTGTTACTTTGCCCGATTCCATTTTAGCATCAATAAACGATTCAGAATCGGGGTGTTTGATGCTCACACTTAACATCAATGCACCACGACGACCGTCCTGGGCAACTTCGCGTGTTGAGTTTGAATAGCGCTCCATAAACGGTACAATACCCGTAGATGTTAGTGCCGAGTTTTTAACAGGTGAACCTTGTGGGCGAATGTGCGACAAGTCATGACCAACACCACCGCGGCGTTTCATTAATTGAACTTGCTCTTCGTCAATTTTGATAATGGCTCCATACGAATCGGAATCGCCATCAAAACCAATTACAAAACAGTTTGATAATGATGCTACTTGATGTTCATTACCAATACCAGTCATAGGGCTACCCTGTGGAACTATGTATTTGAAGTTGCGAAATAACTCAAATAATTCATCTTCGGTGAGTGGATTGGGGTAGTTTTTTTCAATACGGCTAATTTCACGGGCTAAACGGCGATGCATATCGTCAGGAGTTAGCTCATAAACATTGTTGTACGAGTCTTTTAACGCGTATTTGTTTGACCATACACGGGCGGCAAGGTCGTCGCCTTTAAAGAATTCAAACGATGCTTCTTTGATTTCTTCGGGAGAATAAGTGCGTGTGTTCACGGTTTAATTTTTCTTAAAAAGATTAATATGAGAGAGTTGTAGTTTGTAGAAGTGTAATCTAAAACGGCTACAATTTTAAGGAAAAAATATGGAATACACAACAATAAAGTCAATTAATATTTCAACTAAAATAAAAAAGTTTTCCAAAAATAAATTTAAATATCAGATAATCAATAGAATAAAAATTTCAAAATGAAGAAATATTTTCGAAAGAATATTTTGATATACAAGATTAATGAAAAATAAAAGTTTTTTCTATTTTAATTGAATAAGAGGATTAAATGTTAAATGAGATGACTTAATGAAAGTGTTATGTGAGAAAACAGCCATTTGTGACAGTAAAAATACGAGTGTCGTTGTGCAATTTTGACAAAATGCTATCTAAATGTTCGCGGTTGGTGTCGGTAATGAAAATTTGTCCAAAACTATTGCTCGATACAAGTTGTACAATTCGTTCAACACGTTTCGAATCGAGTTTATCAAAAATATCGTCGAGCAAAAGTATAGGTGCAAAATTATGTGCACGTTGCAGGAAAAAATGTTGTGCAAGTTTCAACGAAACAAGGTAAGTTTTGTTTTGTCCCTGTGACCCTACGCGTTTAATAGGAAAGCCATCGAGCTGCATTTCGAGTTCATCTTTGTGTATGCCTTGTGTGGAATAACCTAAAATCAAATCGCGTTCACGGGTTTGAACCATGCGTTGTTGCATATCGGCTTGCTCGTGTTGCGACTGATAAAGCAAATCAATAATTTCGTGACCTCCCGATATTTGGTGATAGATATCGCGAAATATTGGCACAAATTCACTTAAAAATATTTTTCGTTGTTCATAAATATAAGTGCCAAATAAAATCATTTGCTCTTCCCAAATCTCAAAAAGCGACACATCGACCTTTTGTTCGGATTTAAGCAATGCATTACGTTGTTTTAATGCATTATTATATTGTATGAGTTGGTGTAAATAGGTGTGGTTACATTGCGATAGTACGCCGTCGATAAATTTGCGCCGTTCGTCGCTCCCTTCGGATATCAGAATTAAATCGTCGGGCGATACAAAAACCAATGGTAGAAGACCAATATGATCCGAAAGGCGTTCGTATTCGTTTTTATTGCGTTTAAACTGTTTTTTTTGCTTACGCTTCATGCCACAGTAAATCTCCTCCGATTTGTTGTTTACCACATATTTGCCATTAAGCATAAAAAAATCGGCCTCATGCTGAATATTCTGCGAATCGATGGGGTTCGAGAAGCTTTTGCAAAACGAAAGATAGTAAAGCGCATCTAAAATATTGGTTTTACCCATACCATTATCGCCAATAAAACAATTTATTTTTGGCGAAAAGGTAAGCTCAGCTTCGGTTATATTTTTGTAATTGAGTATACTGAGAGAGTCGATACGCATAATGCTGTGGGTAGTAAATTTTCACACAAAGATAAGCAATCTATTATCTTTTCCAAAATGCTGGAGTAAATAATAAAAACACGGTGTACAATTCCAAACGACCTGCAAGCATCATAAGCGAGAGAAACCATTTGCTGAATTCGGGAATTGCTGAGAAGTTGCCTGCTGGGCCAACCAATCCAAATCCAGGGCCTACACCGCCTAGGCAGGTAACCATACCGCCCACCGATTCCATAAATCCCATGCCCGAAATTGCCAGTACTAAAATGCCAAAACCAGCAACAACTAAATAGAGTAGTGTAAAAGCTAGTACACGTGTCAAAATATCTTCGCGTACGGTATGACCGTTGTATCGAATGGGTATTACAGCATTGGGGTGAATCAGTCGTTTAAATTCGTAGTAACATGCTTTTCCCGAAATGACTACACGTATCATTTTTATACCGCCACTGGTGGAACCTGCCGATGCGCCTGTAAGCATTACAATTATTAATATGACCCAAGTCAATGGTTTCCAGTACATATAATCAGCCGTTACAAATCCGGTAGTGGTCATGAGCGACGAAACAGTAAACATAGAATCGCGCCACGCTTTTTCAACTACAGTAAAATTAAATGATTTTGTAAAATCGACCAATGATAAAGCTACAACAGTTATGAAAAAGAAAAGTACAATAATATAATATCGGAGTTCTTCATTTTCTCTTACTTTTATAAATTTATTTTTAAATCCAAAATAATACAAACTGAAATTTATTCCCGATAAAATCATGAAAATGGAAATAACGTACTGAATGTAAGCAGAATCCCAATACCCCACACTGGCTTGTTTTGTCGAAAATCCGCCAGTAGCAACTGTTGCAAACGAATGATTTACGGCGTCGAATAAATTCATGCCACCAAAAATAAGTAAAATTGTTTCGGCAATAGTAAGTATGATATATATTAAAAAAAGGCGTTTAGCGGTTTCATGAATTTTCGGGTGAATTTTATCCTTTGTTGGACCTGTAGTTTCGGAGCCAAAAAGCTGTGTGCCACTGACACTGAAAACAGGCAAAATGGCCAGCGAAATGACTATAATTCCTAATCCGCCAATCCAATGCGTGAGGCTACGCCAAAACAACATGCCGTGAGACAACTCTTCAATATTATTCAGTATAGAAGCTCCGGTAGTGGTAAAACCTGATATTGTTTCGAAAAATGCGTCCTCAAACAAAGGGATGCTTCCACTCATCCAAAATGGTAATAGGCCTATAACTGTAAATATTAGCCATGTAAATGTAACTATCACCGAACCTTCGCGTTTACCAATGTTCGAGGGTGGATTTTTTCCAATTAACAAGGCTGTGCCCGAAAATGCAAGGCTAATGAGTGATGCAATCAGAAAATAATGTGCATCGTTTTCGCCATAAATAAGTGGAATTAGACAGGTAGCTAGCAACAAAGCACTTTCGACAAGCGCCAAACTGCCCATAACTCGTAACACGAGTTTGTAATTAAATTCTTTTGTCATTGGAATATCGTTTAAATCAATTCATATACTTAAATTTTGAGAAATGGAAATATCAAAAAGTATTAGTATGATTTTAAGGATTTAAAGCCCCAAAGATGTTTTTCTGAAAGGCGGTGCAAAAGTAATTTATTTTTGTGATATAACGAATTAATTAAATAAAAAGAATGAAATCAATGAGATAATAGTATAGCGAAATTTACGATGAATACATCTATTCTACTTTTGATGCTGGAGTTTTGCTGAACAAAACAGTGTTTTCACTGAAAATGTTTTTTTTCAAGTCATCTGACTTATATATTTGTATCGTTTTTAAAAACAAACAAGTAATGTAATTTCCAAAATCAAACAACAATTAAAAAAATGAAAACAACAAAATTATTTATCTTAGCTTCGGTAATCGGAATGATGAGCTGGAGTTGTACCTCCGAACTATCGGATGGTTCGTTAAAGTCAAGTTTGCAAAATAGTGCCGACAATTTAAGTGTGGCTCTTAAAACAATCACCAGTTCGCAAGGTTATCAGGTATTGGCTACTCCAAGTTATGATAACTCAAGTATGAGTAAAGTGTTTTCGCCAGTAATCGATTCAACATTTAACACAATAATGTTGGCCGATATAGTGGGAGAGTACGAGTTTAACAAAGCCAATACCTATAAAAAATGGAAACAGCCTATTACAAATTTCTTTAGTAAAGCGGCCGACAATGCTACTTTGATGATTGTACGCTTACCCGAAGAAAAAGTAAAACGCCCTAATGCATTGTTTATGTACAATCCGGCCGATACTTTATTGACCAATAATTATGTATTCTCGCTCAACAAATACGATTATAAATTTAACCGTGTTTTAGGTTGGGATTATGCTATGGCATCCACAATCAATGTGAAGAGTGTTGATGCAGGAGCGTTGAGTATTCAATCGTCGAGCAGTAAGGAATTGGGTTATAAGTTTGCTTCCGAATTTGTATTTACAAATGGTTATACCATTAATAGTAGTTTTTCAACTGGCGATACAGCTGTTTCGGTTTATGCAGTTAAACAAGGCTCAACCGCATTGTACGAAGAAAAGTATACGGCCATTAAAACAGCTGCCGATAAACGTCACCGCGAACGCGAATATGCTTTAACCATTGGCAATGTGCAAATTGTGCGCAAAGCTGGTCCTAACAGTTTAGATAGCGCTAAAGTGTATGTAGCAGGTGTATTGCAAACGGCAGCCAAAGTAGAAGTGGTGGATATTGCTACAGTGGATGGCACTGATGTAAGTGTAACTGCTCACAAACGTGAATTGAAAATCACATTCGACGATGGTACAAGTAAAACCATAAGTGAACTTTTAGGTACATCGGTAGAAACTATTCGCAACTTATTTATATCTTTGCGCCAGTCTTATTTTGCAACAAGCATTGTTGATCGCATTGCTTGGGATATTTATATCAAAAAAAAATAATTCCTTAATTAGTATCAATATCAAGGGAGAAGACGTATGTGCTTCTCCCTTTTTTAAAACATAAAATGAAAACAACGGAGGCAAAAATAAAGAATATACAACGCATTGAAATTGTTGTTTTTACTTTTGTATGGATGGCTGTTTACGCTATTCCTTACCTCATTCAGCAATCCGAAAACAAACTGTTTTGGGATAGAATTTTATTCGAATGGACAGGGATAACTGCTTTCCTGGTTGTTTTTTTAGTAAATATATTAGTTCTAGTACCACGTTTTTTATTTCCAAAAAAATACTTTTTGTATATCGTTTTAGCATTAACTGCCACTATTGTAATAAGTTCGGCAGCCGTTTCGTTTAAATTTTATTTGAACGAACTAAAACCTGTAGAGATGCCACGCATGGAAATAGGTCCCGGCATGCCACCCATGGAGTTGGGCGATAAAATGCCAATGCCACAAGGCTATCGTGCACCCGATGGACCCAAAAAACCTTCGTTGTTGATGCAGCATGTTAATAGCCTCATCATTTCATTCTTAGTGCTAGTGGCAAGTATTGCTTTTAAAATGATTTCGAAATGGCTGAGCGAAGAGAGTTTACGCAAGGATGTAGAAAAAGAGCAACTCAAAACCGAATTGGCTTTATTAAGGCATCAGGTGAGTCCGCATTTTTTTATGAATACCCTTAATAATATTCATGCGCTTATTGATATAGATACCGAAACTGCTAAAGATGCTGTATTGCGCTTGTCCACATTAATGCGGTATTTGCTTTACGAAACTACGCTGGGGCACAGTAGTTTGAAAAAGGAACTCGAATTTATCGAAAGTTATATTTCGCTTATGAAACTTCGGTTTACCAATAAAGTAACCGTAACTTGCGAAATTCCAACTCTTGTTCCTGATATTCAAATCCCCGCCATGCTTTTTGTGTCGTTTATCGAAAATGCTTTTAAGCACGGTGTAAGTTATCGGCAGCAATCATACATTGATTTTACAATTATTATTGCTAATGAGCAAATTACTTGCTTTATTCGAAATAGCAAGCATAACGATTTACAAAAAACAGAGAAAAAGTATTCGGGCATTGGCATGCAAAATGTCAAAAAAAGTTTGGATTTGCTTTTTGCCGATAAATACCAATTGGATGTGGTTGAAACTACTACCGATTTTGAAGTTAAACTAATTATTCCGTACAACAAATGATAAAATGCATAGCCATTGATGATGAACCACTTGCGCTTCAGCAAATAAGTTCATATATCCAACGCACTCCGTTTTTGGAACAAGTAGCACTCTGTCAAAGTGCATTTGAAGCACTTGATATATTGGCCAACACACAAGTTGATCTGCTTTTTGTGGATATAAATATGCCCGATTTAAATGGGTTGGATTTTGTGAAATCGCTTACTCAAAAGCCATTCATCATATTTACAACTGCTTACAGCGAATATGCACTCGAAGGATTTAAGGTAGATGCCACCGATTATATTTTAAAACCTATTGGTTATGAGGATTTTCTCAAAGCTGTAAATAAAGTTAAAGCACGCATACAATCCGTATCCGAAACTGATGATAAAATGAGTACGAGCAACGACAGTTTATTCGTAAAGTCAGATTATAAGCTCATTCGCATCAATTTAACCGACATAAAATACATCGAAAGTGCTAACGAATACGTTCAAATTCATATCGAGGACGAAAAACCAATAACTACTCTTATCCGATTGAAAAACATGGAAGAGCAGCTTCCCAAAAGCCGTTTTATGCGTGTACATCGCTCGTTTATAGTTAATTTGGATAAAGTAAAAGTTATTGACCGTAACCGCATTGTGTTCGACAAAGTGTATATTCCGGTGGGCGACCAGTATAAAGATGCTTTTCAGGCCTTTATAGATAAAACATTTTTGGTATAACTTACTTTCAAGTTTCAGAATATTTTTAAATTTACGCTAATGAAAAAAATTACATTATTGCTAATTGTCTTTTTTTCAACACAATATTTGTTTTGTCAAACTTCAAGAACAATAAATCTGACAACTGCAGGAACATTAAAGGATAATGTCACACTTTCGGAACAAAAGACTCTCACAAACATAACGCTTTCAGGTAATGTTGATGCACGGGATTTTGCTTTTATGCGCGATAAGATTCAGCTTTTATCTGTTTTGGATTTAACATCGTCAAATATAAAAAGTTACACTGGAAGTGATGGAACATATTCTGGTACAGTAACTGCTTATGCTGCCAACGAAATTCCTGCTTATGCATTTTACGACCCCTTGTTATTTACTTATAAGTCAACGTTAACCAGTCTCAAATTACCATCAACGGCAACCAAAATTGGCACCAGTGCATTTTATTATAGTTGGAATTTGGCAGGGACTATAAATATACCAGCATCGTTAACCTCCATTGCCGATTATGCATTTTACGGTTGTTCGGCTATTGCTACGTTCACCGTAGCAAACTCAAATACACGCTATTCAGCTTTGAATGGTGTGCTATTCAATAAAAATCAAGATAGTTTATTTGTTTGTCCTCCAGCAAAAAGTGGGTCATACACCATTCCAACCACAGTGAAACACATCGGGGCATCGGCATTCGACAATTGTAAAAATTTAACTTCCATTCTTATTCCAAATACAATTACAAGTATTGGTAGTTATGCTTTTTCGTATTGTACGGGCATAACTGGAACCCTGACATTACCCACAACCTTAAAAAAATTAGGCGATGGTGCTTTTTATGGTTGTTCAAATCTCACAAGTGTTACTATTCCTGCAACTTTGACCGATATTGGTTACTATTGTTTTTTGGAAAGTAATGCGGTTACAAGCTTCAACGTAAATGCTTCAAACCCCGATTATACTTCGGTAAGCGGCATGTTGATGAGTAAAAATCAAGATACTATTTTTAGTTGTCCACCAGCAAAAACGGGAGCTATTACCATACCTACCACAGTAAAACTTATTGGAAGTCATGCTTTTTACAATTGTACTAAAATAACGGGAACAATAACAATTCCTCAATATGTTGACTACATTGGGTATTATGCGTTTTACAATTGTTCGCTCATAACTTCGTTTGCAGTGAACACTCTAAATACCTATTTTTCTGCCGAAAATGGTGTTTTGCTTTCAAAATCCAAGGATCGATTGCTAGTATGTCCTGTTTCTAAAACAGGAGTTTATCAAATGCCCGTAACTATAAAAACAATTGACCCTGCCGCTTTTGCTTTTTGTGCAGGTATAACCGGGAGTTTACAAATTCCATCATTCGTAAATAGTATTGGCGATTATGCTTTTTACAATACGAAGCTACTTTCTGCTATTGATGTAGATGGGGCAAACCAGCGATATTCGTCGGATAATGGCGTATTACTAAATCGAAATCAAGATACCGTGTTTGTGTGTCCGTTTGCTAAAACTGGAAGTGTCGTTGTGCCGGCAACCGTTAAACATATTAATTATTCGGCTTTCGATGGATGTACGGGAATTACTGCTGTAACTTTACCGAGTTCTTTGCAGAGTATCGGCGCTTATGCTTTTGAATATTGTACTGGTTTAACCAAAATTCTTTTACCGCTACATGTAACTAATATTGGCGATGGGGCTTTTTATAGCTGTACAAATTTGACCGAACTAAGCATTGCCAATCCACAACCGCCAGCAGTTGACTATTATACTTTTGATTTGGTAAATAAAACCACTTGTAAACTAATTGTGCCAACTGGTAGTGCCACAAGTTATTCTGCTGCCAATTACTGGAAAGATTTCACACTGCTGAGCGAACAGGTTTTTTTTAGCTCAATTTCCGAAAATCAGGATAGAAAAATCAATTATTCGTTG
The DNA here is from genome assembly GCA_964466415.1 of uncultured Paludibacter sp. Taxonomy (GTDB): domain Bacteria; phylum Bacteroidota; class Bacteroidia; order Bacteroidales; family Paludibacteraceae; genus Paludibacter. The sequence continues at coordinate 1,512 of CAYXQZ010000054.1, read as the reverse complement.
ACTGGAAATGTACTATCTTTATACAGTATTAATCCGAACGATAATTTGATGATTTATACAGTAATGGGTGTAGTTTTGTATAACACAAACCCAATATCATCTAATGTTCAAATTAACTTACCTGCTAAAGGCTTTTATATAATCCGTTCAGGAAATAAAGTCCTAAAAATCAGTATATAATATTTTGATTGAATTATAATAACATCACTCTTGCTGATAAAAATTGCCTGTTCACTGAAATTGTTTGGAATGCCTTACCGGATGTAGTAATTTTGGGGTATTAATTTAAAAAGTCAAACAATTTAAAAAACAAATTATCATGAAAACAACCAATTTATTTTTAGCTGCAATGTTAAGTTTTGTGTTTTTGTCGTGCAATGATTCAGTAGCATCTAACGAACTGAATTTGAATTTAGAAACAAATACAGATCAAATGTTACAAAGTATGGAATTTACTTCCGATTCAACTTTAATTTCGCAGACCGAACGCGATGGTTTAATTTTGATGCGTGAAGAAGAAAAATTAGCTGGTGATGTGTATGCTTATTTTTATGCAAAATATGCATTACGTCCCTTTACAAACATCAACAAAAGCGAAGTGCAACATTCGGGTGCCGTTTTACGATTACTTACTTATTTTGGCATTCCTGACCCTGCGCTTACCGAAGCTGGCAAGTTTTCGAATCCGGACATTCAAGGATTGTATAACAAGCTAACAGCCGATGGCTCAACAGCCGAAAATGCATTGGCAGTTGGAGCATTTATCGAAGAATACGATATTGCCGATTTAAGAAAACTGATTGCCGAAACTCAAAATGCGGATATCAAAATGGTATACACAAACTTGTTGAACGGTTCGTATAACCACATTAAAGCATTTACAAGGGTTTTGGCTGGTAGAGGCGTTGTTTATTCTCCGAAAATTTTATCAACAACGGAATATTCCAATATAGTTGAAAAATAAATCCTTTTTACTGATAATTCAAAGCCCTTCGCTGAATTGATTTTTATATTCTATTAATAATGAATACTTTTGAAGGGTAAACATAATAACAAATAATATCATGAGAGTCAGAAAAAATATAGCTATAAGCGACGAAGGTTTTTTATTTAATCCTACTACCGGCGATTCGTTTTCGACCAATAGCATTGGTGCCGACATTGTGCTTTTAATGAAAAAGGATGTTTTGTTGTCGGAAGTTGTGGATACAATATGCGCAAAATACGATGTAGATAAAACACTTTTCGAACGTGATTTGGAAGAATTTACATTACAATTAAAAGGTCACAGTATTCTTGAGTAGAGATGGGGCATGCCCCATCTGAATTAGCAATAACAAATACAGACATGAAGCAAAAAATAGTAATAGCAGTAACGGCGTTAAATGCCATTGATAGTCCGGGGCCAGGTGTGGCAGTAATTAGAGCCATACGCGAATGTCCTGATTTTGAAGCACGCATCATTGGCTTATCTTATGAATCGCTTGAACCGGGCTTGTATATGCACGATTT
>CAYXQZ010000053.1:7388-17765 GCA_964466415.1 uncultured Paludibacter sp. | reverse complement strand
CATCCACGGAAACCGAAAGCAACTCTCATTAAAAAGTGCATAATCGGCATTCCCATTTACAGCAAATGTCTTTATTTCCTTAGCGTCCTTAAGTATTTCTTTAGCAAGCACAATGGTTGAACCCGATTTTATGCGGTCGTCCACCAACAGAATTTTTTTATCCTTAAAATCAAAATCCACAGGCTGCAACAACCTCGGGCTATCGTAACGCGGACGTTGGTTCTCGTCTTTAAAATTGATACGCAACACCTTCACTTCCAATTGTAAACGCTGATTCAAAATGCCAGCCGGCACCAAACCACCATTGGCAATTGCAACAATCAAATCAAAAGGCTCGTCGATTTCTATTTCGGCAAAGCGCTGCATTATTTCGGTAAAAGTTCGTGAGTTCATTGTAGTGATAATTTTGTAAGTGCAAAGCTACAATATTTTTTTAAAATACAATCCAAATTATAAATAGCACTGATTTAACCATCTCATTACAAAATAATGGCAACTCGTTACATAAATGTGGCATCTCGTTACATGAGTTAACAAAAGCCCGTTAAAATTACAACTAATTAATTAACTTTGGCCTAATTTTATTAGCACTCATTGACTTTGTTTTTTTACACTATTCCACATTTTATGCGTCGAGTTTACATTGTATTTGTATTGTTTATTATGGTTTGTTGCCAGCACTCCGACAGTAACATGCCACTTGTGCTCGAACAGGCTACAGCTCTGTTTTACAGCGAGAACCACAACGAAGAAGTAATTGCCGAAACTACTCAAATTCTAGCATCGAATCCCAGCTCCGAAGTTAAAACTTTAGCACTACTATTAAAGGCTGGTGCCTATTGCGAGTTATCACAATTGGACAGTGCAAAAGCAATAATTAAAAGACTGGATATTAACCAGATAAAACTTAACAAAAAAATATATTTTTGGTACAACGCCATACATGGTCTCCAACTTTTCCGCTCCAACAATTATCCTGAGGCTTACAAAGTTTTATCATTAGTGCTAAATGAAAATATTGATAATCGTGCTACAGCGTTGAGCCTACGTTTATTGGCGCGCATACATTTTAATGCTGGCGACAGTAATATAGCAACGGAGTTTTTAGCTCAATCTACCGAATTGTTTCAAAAATCAGGATTAACGAAAAGCGTGGCTATAAACCACAAAATACTCGGCAGGTATTATGCCAATAAAAAAGAATTTACCAAAGCTACCGAGCAATTTGAAATAGCAAAAGCCGGTCTCGAAAAAGCAAACGATAGCATTGAGCTCTTTTACATTCACATAAACCTAATAGGCATGAAAATATTTCAGGGAAAGCATGCCGAGGCAAAAGAATTAGCCCGTAAAAACGCAGTTTACATAACTAAAAAAACCGACCGGCAAGCACTGGCATTGCTTTACAATAATCAGGGAGAAATTGAGTATTTTCTTCATAATTACGATAGTTGCCGCTATTATTATCAAAAAACCTTAGCTATGCCATTGGGTTATATAACGGATATTTTGAGACGTGGGAATGCATGTATAGGCATTTCGAAAGCTTTTATGGCCGAAAACAATACGCCAAAAGCTTTTGAATTTGCCCAGAAAGCGCAGACCATATCAAACACGTCCGAATTGCCTGAACTACAATACAATGCAACGATCAATATTTCCGAATTATACAAAACAATGGGGCAATTCGATAAAGCTTATTACTACTTGAACCAAGCAGTACCATATCTCGATGAGCAAGCAAAGAAAAGTGTCGAAAATTCCGAAACCGTTTATAAATCAACCATCAATTTCATTCGCATCGAAAATGAAGCGAATGAAATGAAAAAAGAAAAAAGTTTCTATGTGTTTTTTATAATATCGGGTATCATTTTTACCCTCATAATTGGAATTTATAGTATCACTACATACCGACTGTTACGCTCACGAAATTCGGTATTAAAGGCTCTCGTGCGCAAAAACCTCGAACTTATCGACGACGAACGCAAACTCAACGAAGCGCTACACAAACAACTTCTGCCCAAAAAACTAACACGCAAATCCACCGACGAGGAAAAGGATTTGCAGCTATTCAACAATCTTACCGACTGGCTACTGCAAGGCAAGCAGTTTACACGCAAAGACCTCACATTGGACACCGTTGCTCGCGAGCTCTCCACCAACCGCGAATACCTATCGCGCGCCATAAGCAGTCAGCAGCTCCACTTCAACGAACTGATTAACAAATACCGCATCGAAGAAGCCATAAAAGCAATGACAAACACATGCGACAAACGCCACAAATTCAGTCTTAACTCCATAGCATCCGACGTTGGTTTTAAATCAAACTCGGTATTTATCGATGCATTTCGCAAACAAACAGGCATGAACCCCGCACAATTCAGGGCCACAGCCTGCGTAGACGAAAAAGTTGAAAACAGTTAAAGCCCTCATTATAAACACTTATGATTTTTGAATTGGTCAATTCAAAAATGTTAATTTTTTTTATAAGGAAAATTGTGTATATTTTTGGAGCGGGAAAACAATAACATTAATTTAATATAATTGGGAATGCTGATGCCCATTTTAAGTAAGCAAAAATTAAAATATAAATTTTATGAAAAAGTTAAATCTATTTCTACTTCTTTTTTTTATTGGATCATTAGTTTTTGCTCAAGACTCTCAAAATGCATCGTTAACCAAAAAAGATGCTATTCGAAAGTATTTAAGGCCATCGATAACAGTTTTGTATATTGATAGAGGTGAAGAACTAAATTCAAGATTAATAAATCAAATGATATCCAACGGTATATCGGGTAAATTTAACATTAATCCTGTTTCAAATGAAATTATTAAAATTGGTGGAACATTTAATGATAGTATTTTAAAAGTTTTTATTGAAGAAAATTTCACTAAAGAAATCATGAAAGTATGGTTCCCTTTTGACAAAGCCAAAGGTGAATACTCAACAAATTTAATTGCAGAAAGAGGTATGTATAATGCTACTGATGCAGATGTTATGAAAGCTGAAGCTTCACAACGAGCAGAATCAATGTTAAAGGATGCTGGTCTTGATTTGATAGGAAGATCATTTATATTAGTTTATGATTTCAATAAAACATCATATGATAAAACAAAAGAAACTAATGGCTATAGTACAAATTGTTCTGCTTATCTATATCAAATAGATTGGAATCCAGAAGTAGAAGCAAAATTCTATGAACAATGGAAGAATCCAAAAGCAATCGACCAACTATATTTTCCAATTAAGAAAACAGGTGTTGTTCCATCAAAAGCTTTACAAACTTCACAATCAAACCAAGCATCCATACTAACTGTATCAGATGCAAAACTATTCGAAGTGTTTGCAGCGAATGTAGCATCTACAATGGATATTCATTTAACGAAAATTAATGAAGATTTCCAAGTAAAATCGCCAATCGCTAAAACAGCACCAATTAGAGCTAAAATAGGTATTAAAGAAGGTGTGAAAATTGACCAACGATATTTTGTTTATGAAATGGAGCTAAATTCTGCTGGCGAAAAAGTTGAAAAGAGGAGGGGAGTTGTTAGAGCGACTTCAAAAATTGCTAAAAATGATACTATTTCAACAGGTGATTCTAAAATGACAAAATTCTATCAAACTTATGGACAAAAGCTATATGAAGGAATGCTATTAAAACAAAAACCAGATTTAGGTTTAGGTATATCTGCAAGCGTAGGAACAGATCTTAATGTTGCTCTCGAAGCTAATTTAACTCAATGGATTGGAAAATATGTTCCAGCATTGAACAATATGACTTTTGTGCCATCTGGAATGAAGCTTTATATAAGATTCACGTCCCCATTTTCTGACCCAGGTTATTCATATTATAGTTTTGGATTGTCAAAAGATATTTATTTTGCTAGGATATTCTCATTATCTCCATATGTTGGGGCATCTTCATCTGTTGTAACAGAAGGTATGAGTGGTTACGAATTTGGCGTTAATGGAGCAGTTGCCCTACTTCATAATTTCCAAATAATTGGATGTTTAGGTTATAATACCTATAAAAGCGTGTACTTAGGTAGTGGAATAAATTTTGGAGTTGGAGCTCGTGTTCAGTTCTAAAATTAAATAAAAAACATTTCGCATAGATTTTTTCTATGCGAAATGTCAATACAAAGTACTTTGTAAAATTAAAAAAAACGTCAATAAACAAACATTTATGAAAGCAAACAAAAAATCATTGTGGCTATTAATTTTGGCTTCATTTCTATTTATCAATATTATTGCTGCACAAAGCAGTAAGAAAGCAGATAAAGATACACAAAACTGGAGGTATGAAATTGAAGCTGTTGGTGTTGGAACACAAGGTTCATATTTAATTAAAGTATGGTCATATTCCAAGAAACCTGTAGTAGCTATTGAGCAAGCGAAAAAGAATGCAGTTCATGGTATAATTTTTAGAGGATTTGTTGGGATTTCTAGAGTACCTGGTCAAAAACCTTTAACAAACAATACTAACTTAGAAATTGAACAAGAAGAATTCTTTAAAAACTTCTTTGCTGAAGGAGGTAAGTATATGAAATTTGTAAACTTATCAAACGACGGAACTATAGCACCTGAAGATAGATTAAAGGTAGGCAAAGAATTCAAAATTGGAGTAATTGTTTCGGTAAATGCAGCTGGACTTAGAAGTGATTTAGAAAATGCTGGCATTATAAGAAGTTTAAATAGTGGATTTTAAATTAATATAGTATGATACTCGCCTAAAAATAGACATATTATAAAATAGTCTGAAAATTGGCAGCTTCATACAGCAACCTTTAAAAACAAAAATCATGACTAATAAAATAAATTTAATAGTAATATTTGCTTTCGTGATAATATCTATAAATTATGGATACTCCCAACAAAAACAAAATTCGGGAAATTATTCATACGAAATTCAATGTTTAGGTGTAGAAATGGATGGATCTGAAACCGTTAAAGCGTGGGGAACAGGACGAAACAGATTTGATGCTGTAGCTCAAGCTAAAAAAGTAGCTTTAAGAGATATTTTATTTAAAGGTATACGCAAGGGACAACCAGATTGCAATCCAAAACCATTAATGACAGAAGTTAATGCAGAAGTAAAATATGAAGATTATTTTAATAAATTCTTTTCAGATAAAAATGGTGAATATAAAAACTTTGTATCTGCAAGAGATGAGCGTATTGATGATACAGTATTTAGAAAAAGAAAAGGTGCAACAAACAGTGTAACTTACAGTGTGGTTGTACGTGTTCTTCGTTCTGAATTGAAACAAAAACTTGTAAATGATGGTATAATAAAAAAATAATGATAAACATGAAAACAAAAAATATATTTTTAATTGTAATTCTATTGTTGAGTATATCAGTAGTAGGTTATTCGCAAGCAAAAAAACCTGATATCATGGTTATTCCAAGTGATAACTGGTGCTTGAATAATGGTTATATGCAAGAATTTGATAATCAAGGAACAAAAGAGAGAATCCCTGATTATGGTAAAGCATTTCAGGAAAACTCTGATTTAATATTAGTCACTGCTAAATTTGGGGAGCTTATGGCTCAGAGAGGATTTACTCTAGTAAAATTAGAAGAAACGTTAAAAAGCTTAAAATCTCAAGCAGCAGAAGATGCAATGCTTTCAAGTAAAAGTGGTGCTGGGATAGTTGAAAGCCCTATTGACAAACTTAAGAAGGTTGCTAAATGTGACATAATTATGAAGATTACTTGGACAATAAATCAAAGAGGTCCACAAAAATCAATTACATTTGTTCTTGAAGGAATAGATGCATATACAAATGAACAAATTGCAGGAGCATCTGGAACAGGTGCACCTTCATTCTCAGCAGAACTTCCAGTTTTACTTGAAGAGTCTGTTCTTTCGCACTTAGACAATTTCAATACATTACTTCAAAAACATTTTGATGATTTATTTGCAAATGGCAGAATAATTAGTGTCAGAATCAAAACTTTTAGTTCGTTTAATGGTGATTTAGAAAGTGAATTTGGAGGAAAAGAATTAGGTTCAATAATTGAAGATTGGATTTCAGAGAATACAGTAAAAGGTCGATTCAACACAGCTGATGCTACAGAAAGTATGATGCTGTTTAAGGGAGTTAGAATCCCAATGTACGATACAAACAACAAAGCAATAAATGCAAGAGATTGGGCAAAAGGACTTCAATCAATGTTAAAAGAAAAATTTTCTATCACTTCAAAACTTATGACTCAAGGCTTAGGACAAGCACAATTAGTTATTGGTGAAAAATAAAAATACGTATATGAAAACATTAATAAAAGAACTAGCAGTAATATTCTGTCTTTTAAATTCGTTAAATTTATTAGGTCAGACATCTCCCAAAATGAACGATGGCGATAGGCTGTCTATTGGAGTTTGGATCCCTGAGCAAATTGAGGGATTAACACCTGGTGCATATAATATTTTAGAAAATAAATTAAACCAAATAATAACAAGCAATGGACTGGGCGACACGCCTAATGCACGCTTTATTATGTCGGCAAATGTTGTTGTTCTTACAAAGGATATTACTCCTACAGCTCCAGCTATGCATGCATACACATTGGATGTAACTTTTTATATTGGCGATGGTTTTGAAGGAAAATCTTTTGCAACACACAACATTACTGCAAAGGGAGTAGGTGAAAATGAAACGAAAGCATATATTAGTGCATTGAAAGGAATTAAAGCTAACGACCCTGCATTTAAGTCATTCATTGACAAAGGAAAAGCAAGAGTTTTGGCTTATTACGAAACTAATTGCGATTTTATTATTAAACAAGCTAAAACATTAGCTATAACTCAGGAGTACGATCAAGCTATATGGATGCTTACTTCAATTCCTACAGTTAGTACAGGTTGTTTTGATAAAGCAATGAATGCAGTAGCTCCAATATTTAAAGAGAAAATTGATATTGATTGTAAACAAAAACTTACTAAAGCAACGAATATTTGGAATGCCGGACAAAGCTGGGATGCAGCAAATGAAGCTGGAGAGGTTTTGTCTTCGATAAATCCAAATTCTGCTTGCTATGCTGAAATAAATTCTTTAGCAACTAAAATCTCTAAACGAATTTATGAAGTTGATAAAAGAGAATGGAAATTTAAAGTTGATAGCGAAATTGGATTACAAAAAGACTTAATTAAAGCTTATCGTGACGTAGGGGTTGCTTACGGTAACGGACAAACAAAAACTATTATATATAAAAGCTTTTGGTAAATTTAAAGCGGTAGCCGAAAAGCTTTCTTAGAGTAGGCAAAATATTAAAGAATAATGTTATGAGAAAATTAATTGGTCTTTGTGTTGTATTAGTTGCAATTTTGCTAACAGGTTGCGATGCTATTGGTAGTGAAACTTGTGTGTGTTCATATAAGTGGTCAGGTACTGGAGCAGAATATTTAGATAATTATACTGAAACCGTAGACAACCCAACACTTGGGAGATGTAGCGATTTCGATGATTCTGCTACAACTTCTGGCTTAACTTTATCAGTTTCATGCAAATAATTCAAAAACACCAAAGGAAATCTATTGACTTCCTTTGGTGTTTATCTCAAAAATGAAAAGTCTTAGTTTATCCACTTCCTTCTTAATCGGATTTGTTTTCGCTATATCAGCTTCTACAAAACTATTCTCGATAGATTATTTCGAACAATTCCTATATAGTTTCGAGATTCTCAACCTTAAACTCGCAATAGTTTTAGCTCGGCTTATAATTGCTGTCGAATATATAATTGCGTTGGGTTATTTCTTTCGGTTGTTTATTAAACCACTATCTCTATTTACTTTCATTTTATTAATTACCTTTACAATTCTGTTATTCTATTTCGAGATAACAAACACTGTTGATGACTGTCACTGCTTTGGAGCCTATCTACAGCTAACTAATATTCAGTCAATTATAAAAAATATTTTACTATTGCTTTTGATAATATGGAACAGAAATGCACCGAATACAACAAAATCCATTTCGTTAAAATCTACATTAATTATCTTGTTCTCAATCACTTTAAGCTTCAGCATACATTTCCCCGATGTATTAATTGGCAGAAAAATAAAACATGATTTTTGTACTCCCTGCTTGACAAACTTTTTAAAGCAAGAAAAATTAACTGATAAAAAATTAGTAATTTTTTTTTTAAGTAACAAGTGTAAATATTGCCAATTGGCAGCAAAAAAAATATCTGTTATCGCAAAAAAGACAAAAAGCAACGAACAGTTTTTATATGTTTTATGGGATAGCAATCATAACGCACAACTGTTCTTCGATGAAACTAAAACGATACCACTACACTCGATTGAACTTGAAATGTTACACTTTCTCGAATTGACGAAAGGTCAAATGCCGCTAATATTGCTATACAATAAAGGAAAGATTGAACACACATATCGATATAAAGATATCAACGAACAAGAAATTAAGGATTTTATCAACAACAAATAGAAAAAAAATGAAATCAATAAAAAATCTTATTCTTATAAGCTTTATGCTACTACTAACAATAGCGAATATATTTTCACAAGGTTGTTGGAAAAAAGTAGAACCTGGAAAATATGGAACAGGATTTACAATAGGACTAACTTATGATGGGAGATTATTTGGTTGGGGTAAAAATAGTCATGGACAGTTGGGTATTGGAGATACAAATAGTAGAAGCACGCCAACTCAAATTGGAATTAGCACATCTTGGAAAACATTTGCTACTGGAGAATCTAATGTAATTGCAATAAAACAAGATGGCACTCTTTGGACTTGGGGAAGTAATGGTGCTTTAGGAAATGGCTCGAGTTCAGACTCATATATTCCTGTTAAAATTGGAAGTGAGACTAATTGGAAAGATGTATTTGCAGGAGATTTTCATGTTTTTGCAATTAAAAATGATGGTACTTTATGGGCAGCTGGTAGAAATGGTTCTGGTCAATTAGGAGATGGAAGTACTACAAATAAAACTACTTTTGTAAAGATTGGAAATGATTCAGACTGGAAAGAAATTTCTGGAGGTAATATTTTTTCAGTAGGATTAAAGAATGATGGAACTGTTTGGACTTGGGGGTCGTCTTCAAATGGGCAATGTGGGAATGGAACATGGGGACCCAATGTATTGACGCCAACAATGCTTTCGGGTGGAGTTAAACAAATATCTGCTGGAAAAGATTTTGTTATTGTATTGACGATTGATGGTGCATTATTCTCTTGGGGTTGGAATGGAAACGGTCAGTTAGGGATTGGTAGCACCACAGCAAAGAATTCTCCTAATCAAATTGGTGGTGAAACAGACTGGAAAGAAATTACAACTGGGGCTGACCATGTTATGGCTCTCAAAAATGATGGTTCATTATGGGTATGGGGTAGAAATTACTTTGGAGCATTAGGTTTAGGTTATGATCAATATAAATTATCAAATATTAAATCTCCATATCAGGTTGGTTCAGCTTGGGATTGGGATTTAAATACTACCACATTCGATTGGGCAAAAATAAAATGTGGCGGTTATAACTCAGTTGCAATTAAAAATGATGGTTCATTATATTCTTGGGGAGACAATGCAAATGGACAAGTTGGAAACGGAACAAGTTCAAATTTGCAATTAACACCATTCAAGATAGATTGTCCAATTTCAATATCTACAAATTACACAATTACCACAAGTTCAAATCCCCCAGCAGGTGGAACAACAACAGGTGGTGGAACATTTGTAAGCGGAAGTTCGAAAACAATAACTGCAACAGCTAACACAGGTTACACATTCGCCAATTGGACAGAAAATGGCTCACAAGTATCTACAAGTTCTAGTTATATATTTACAGTATCTGGAAATAGAACATTGGTTGCTAATTTTACGTTGCAAGATGGAACTTGCCGTACTTGTCCTTCTTATGATTTATCAATTTTGCCCAATACAAGTTGGCAAACACAAAGTTCTACTATCGGTCGAAATGGGTGTGTGATTTTTAGAATACCTGTCCCCTCTACACCAGGTTATACCTATACATTTAAAACAGGATGTGGCGATGGTGCTACTGCTAATTATGATACTAATCTGGAACTTTACGATAGCAATTGTAATTTATTAGCTAATAATGATAATGCATGTAGTACATTACAATCTTCTATAACTTGGATAAGCAATTACACAGCAGCGGCTTTCATTTATGTAAAAGTAAGAGGTTTGAGTTCAACATTTGGGAATTTTACATTAGCTTTTTTGAGACTTGATCCGGTAGCAAATTACACCATATCAACTTCTTCAAATCCAGCAGCCGGAGGAAATACTTCGGGAGGAGGTACAGTTTCAAGTGGAAGTTCTAAAACTGTAACTGCTACTGCAAATACAGGCTATACATTCACAAACTGGACTGAGAATGG
>CAYXQZ010000053.1:0-7288 GCA_964466415.1 uncultured Paludibacter sp. | reverse complement strand
CTGTAACTGCTACTGCAAATACAGGCTATACATTCACAAACTGGACTGAGAATGGCTCACAAGTATCTACAAGTGCTAGTTATACATTTACAGTATCGGGAAATAGAACATTGGTAGCTAATTTTACGTTGCAAGATGGAACTTGCCGTACTTGTCCTTCTTATGATTTATCAATTTTGCCCAATACAAGTTGGCAAACACAAAGTTCTACTATCGGTCGAAATGGGTGTGTGATTTTTAGAATACCTGTCCCCTCTACACCAGGTTATACCTATACATTTAAAACAGGATGTGGCGATGGTGCTACTGCTAATTATGATACTAATCTGGAACTTTACGATAGCAATTGTAATTTATTAGCTAATAATGATAATGCATGTAGTACATTACAATCTTCTATAACTTGGATAAGCAATTACACAGCAGCGGCTTTCATTTATGTAAAAGTAAGAGGTTTGAGTTCAACATTTGGGAATTTTACATTAGCTTTTTTGAGACTTGATCCGGTAGCAAATTACACCATATCAACTTCTTCAAATCCAGCAGCCGGAGGAAATACTTCGGGAGGAGGTACAGTTTCAAGTGGAAGTTCTAAAACTGTAACTGCTACTGCAAATACAGGCTATACATTCACAAACTGGACTGAGAATGGAGCAATTGTATCAACCAATGCAAGTTATACATTTACCGTATCCGCCAACAGAACTTTGGTTGCTAACTTTACAGCAAATGCAGTGAACTATACGATAAGTACATCCTCCAACCCAACAGCAGGAGGAACAACTACAGGAGGCGGAACAGCAACCACTGGAAGTTCAAAAACGGTAACTGCAACTGCCAATACAGGTTATACCTTTACTAACTGGACAGAAAACGGAACAGTGGTATCAACCAATGCAAGTTATACATTTACTGTTTCGGCAAACCGAACTTTGGTTGCAAACTTTACAGCCAACAGTTACACAATTACCACAAGCTCCAATCTAACTGCAGGAGGAACAACAACAGGAGGTGGGTCAGCTATATATGGAAGTTCAAAAACAGTAACAGCTATCACCAATACAGGATATACATTCACAAACTGGACTGAAAATGGAACAGTTGTTTCAGCATTGGCAAGTTATACTTTCACGCTAACTGCAAACAGAACATTGGTTGCAAACTTCACACTCAACCCAGTTAATTATACGTTAAGCACCTCTGCTTTTCCTACGGCAGGTGGAACAACAGCTGGTGGTGGAACATTTGTAAGCGGAAGTTCAAAAACTGTAACTGCAACAGCTAACACAGGTTACACTTTTGCAAACTGGACAGAAAATGGAACAGTTGTTTCTGCATTGGCAAGCTATACTTTCACGTTAAGTGCAAACCGAACATTGGTTGCGAATTTCACTCTCAACCCTTTAAATTACACAATAAGTATTTCTGCCAATCCTACAGCAGGAGGAACGACTACAGGAAGTGGAAGTTTTGTAAGTGGAAGTTCAAAAACTGTAACGGTAACTGCAAACACAGGTTATACTTTTACCAATTGGACAGAAAATGGAACTGTGGTTTCGACTTTGGCGAGTTATACTTTCACGCTAAGTGCAAAGCGTACATTGGTAGCGAATTTTATTCTAAATGGTAGTTTAACAGTATCATTCTTAAAACCAAGTGATTGGAGTGCATCGGATGTATTTATTTGGGCATGGTCGTCAACAGGAGTGAATTTGTTTTCTACGTGGCCAGGGATTGCCATGACGAATGTTGGAAACAGTTGGTACAATTACACATTTGCTCCCACAATTTCAGCAATAAATATTATTTTTAGCAAATCAGGTTCACCACAAACAGTGGATATTATTGGCGTAAATCAAAGCACTTGTTATAAAACAACCGGATTGTCAGGTGCTAAAATTACAGTAGCTTCAACAACTTGTCCACCAACGGGATTTGAAGTAAGTAATGAGCAAGAAAATAATTTAAAAATATTTCCAAATCCTGCAATAGAATATGTTGAAATTAGTGGATTAAAAGATTTAACACAAATCGACATATACAATCTATCTGGACGATTAATAAGCAGCTCAAAACTAACTTCAATTGTAAATACAATAAACATAAGCTACTTTCCTGAAGGAATTTACATTGTAAAAGGATTTACAAATGATGGTGTGAAACTTGGGCGGTTTGTGAAGGAATAAATATAAACAAAATACAAACGGCGTTACCCGAAAAGCCAAAGAAGAGTAGGGAAAAAAATATATTTATGAAAAACATAATTTTGCTTTTGAGTATAATTATTTTAGTTGGTTGCAATCCTAAAGAAGAAGAAGAACCAGAAAACACTGCAGCATATATTACAGAGTTTACTGTAAATGGTAAAACATACAACATCGGCACAACTCGTTATTCCACAATACTAAATGCAATATTTACTAACGAAGGCCAGAAAGGAAATTTGGAAATGAATTTTCCTGATAATTTGAAATTAGGTTCTTATAAATTTACGGATGGTTACATAATGATAGGGTATGAAAAATTATCCGGATCGTATGAAGCAATTTATGATAAGGTCGATGTAACGATTTCAAAAATTGGTACTGCTACATCTTATGGAACTGCGAATATTCAGGGAACATTTTCGGGTACTTTTCTTTATATGGAAACCGATTCAAATGGCGTACTTAGTGGTGGTAGTGAGGTGCAACTTAGTGGAAAGTTCTCAACAACTCCTTAAATAGTGATAAAACGAAATTTCACATTATTACTGTTTATATTTCAATGTTGCTTATCAGCCTTTCCCCAACTTCCCTACGATGGTAAAGTTCGTCCAGATGCGTTGTTTGATAAAGTATTGCGTGAGGGTGAGTTGTCAGCGTTGATGCATGAAGTGCCTAATAGGTGGGATTTGCACTTGGAACGTTTGGCAGCTTACTTTTTTCATCAGCGGATTAATCAGTATCGGTTGGATAATAAGCTTACTACCCTGTATTGGGACGAACGGATGTGGTTGGCGGCACGGAACCATAATGTGTATATGATGAAAACGAAATGTAGTCATGAGGAAACGAAAGGAGCAGCAGGTTTTACGGGTATAAATCCTTCTGATAGAATTCAGTTTGTAACTTACAATGGCTTTAAAATGAGTTTGTATGCGGAGAATATACTAATGAATTTTTCGGCGAATTATCAACTATCACTCATCGATAATGCTAAAAATATTGCTGACGAATCCTTTGAACAGTGGCGCAATTCGCCACCTCATAATAAAAACATGCTACATACTACTTTATTTGCGCATGGCACTTCGTTTTACGGAGGAAACAATAAATTAAATCAGATTTTTGGTACTTCAAATTTTGGGAATGCTTCGGATTTTGTAAAGCAGGAAATTTGTATTAGTTGGAACGATTCGTTGGCAAAGCGTTATCCGCCACGGTATGAAAGCAACCGAAAGCCGATTAAGCCTGTTAATTGGTCGGTTAAGCAAGCCGAAGCGGAATTGTTTAATGTGATGAAAGCTCGAATGCCAAAGCACACGTCTGCCTACAACTCAGATTTAGCTTACGCTGCCGAAATGGGAATAAAAAGCAAAAGTGAGATTGAAAACGAACAGAATGATGTTGAGTTTACGAAGTTACGCTACCTGAAAACAGCCAAAGATCCCAAATTAAAATTGATGTTGAGCAAATTACACGAAAAAGCATATCGGTTTGAATTCAGCATGGAGCAATTAACTGACAAGTCGGCATTAAACTTGATTGACCAACGAATTGCGAAAGAACTACCGCCTGCCAACAAAATTACAAGTTGGGGTGGCAAATGTATTTTAGCGGAAAAAGGAACTAAGTTTGTTTGCGAAATAGATTTGATTTATGTGTTTGACAATTGATTTTCTCCATAATTGTTCAAAAAAATATCTGTAGGTTTACACCCCAGTTCCGGTTACAGTCATTATGTGGCTGTGCCGGAACTGATTTAACAACAAAATCAACCAATTAACCAATAAATATTATGCGTTTACTAAAATTACTTCTTTTGCTTGGCTTGTTTATAGCTATGTTTTTATGGGTGAAGTCTGCCGAAGACGAAATTAATCGAAAATCGTGTTTCGAAGCTGAGACTAAATTTAGTAAAGGCGATAGCATTAAATGCGATTCGTTACGGAAACCTCAGGCGCTGCAATACGATTTAAGACCGCGATAATGTTCAGTATAAGCAATAAAAACATAAAAATTGGTAGTTTTATTGTTTATAGTCAATAAAATAATTCTATTATTAATATCAAATTATCTATTTTTGTGAACTCAATATATGAATTATTCAAATGTACAGTTCACAGAAACTACAAAATGACCCAGCCTCCACAACATAACATATTCAAATTCCCCCGTTCGGGGGTTAGGGTGCTGTTTATTCTATTTCTTTTCTCGCTCACCCTTACCGCCGCGCCTCATCTTTCGCGCAATTATGCGTATCGCTATTTTAGCACTCGCGACGGACTGGCGCAAATGCAGGTGCTTTGTGCATTTCAGGATAGGGATGGATTTATGTGGTTTGGCACCAAAGGTGGTGTAAGCCGATATGATGGCATTTCGTTTAGAAACTATACGCAGGAAGACGGAATTCCGGTGGGCGAAATGTTTGGGATTGCCGAGTGGGGTCACAAAAAAGTGTTTCATTTTAATTACCAATTTCAGATTTTGCATGAAAATGATTCGTTGGAACTCGTTGAATTGCCAGACTCACTCCTTTCTACAGGTGGCAAAGTGAAAAGCATCGAAATATCGAATGATGAGATACTTTTACTAAATATTATTAAACCATCTGAAACAAAATTCTTCACCGAATACAATACGTGGCAATACCATTATGTATGGAATAAAAAAACACGGAAATTTAAACGCTGGGCTAGTATCGACAAAGTAGTTTTAGCAGTCAATCCTAATTACTTACTGACCAGCAATGCATTGTATGCCCGCAATGGTTTGAGGATTAAAAAAATACAATCGATGCCTGACAAATATAGTACTGCCCAAATTAATTGGAAAACAGGTGAGTTTTACATGTATTCGATGAAAGAGCTTGCTATTGAAAAATACATTTTAAAAAACGGAAAATTCCAATTTTCAGGAACTGTTCTGAAAAATGTGATAAATTGCGAATTTACGCTTTTACCGAACAATCAAATACTTTATTTCGACGAAAAATATATTCCACATATTTATCCTACGCAAGAGTCAGGGTTCAATATGGATATGGCATATCTACAAAACGTATTTGTTGATAAAGAAGGAAATTTGTGGATAACTTCCAACAACGGCTTGTATAATTTTTTCAACCTAAATTTCGAAGAATATACTTTTGGATTGGCTAAACCTGATAATATTTGGAGTATTTTGGAGGATAACAAACACAATATGTGGTTTGGAAGCTATGGTTGGGGTCTTTGGCGAATGGATAAATTAGGGCAATTAAAAGCTTTCAATAGTAATTTCAGTGATTGGTCGCGACAATATATGGGCTCAACCCGAAGCAAGGATGGAACATTGTATATGCCTAACAGCGCGGGTTTGACAGTTTATAAAGATGGTAAATTTTCAAATTTGATAACTGGAACTTGTCTTTCAGTGTATTACGATGAAAGCAGAAAGCAAGTTTATTATTCTGGATACATACCTGTTACCAATGTAAGAGTTTTGTGGGTAGGTACGGACAATAACAGAAAATCCATAGCTTTTAACAAAGGCTTTACAATTGCTATTGGTAAGGACAGTAAAGGTCGTATTCGAGTAGGTTCGTTTCACGGTCAGGGCTACGTGCAAGGCGATAGTGTAATTGTAACCGACACTGTGAAAAGACCTTATGAAGGAATTATGAGTTATGCATTGGATAAATGGGGGCGATTGTGGAAAGCTACCACCAAAGGAGTGTATGTAGAAATGCCTGATGGTAAAGAGTATCGCTTTGCTCCACAATTAAAGGGATTGATGGGGGCGATTTGGAATTACCACGATAAATATCTACTTATTGGTACTGGCTCAGGGATGGCTATTGCATTGTTGCAAAACAACATGCTGCAAAACCCTACCGTGTGGGACATTACTTACGATGGTGGATTTACGGGTCTGGATACAGGTCAAAACGGGTTTTTCGAGGATCATAATGGCGATATGTGGGTGTGGACATCGCTCAATGTTTTGAAGTTTAATCCCGACAAATTAGTACAATCACAAACAAAATATATTCCCCCGTTGCGAGTAGCTGGTATCACATATTCCACTAACAATACCGACTGGGAATCGCAATTTTTTAGTGAAAGCAACAAAATAAAAATCAGTTCCGACAACAAATTCTTTCGTATCGATTACATTGCCAACTCCATTTCGGCGCCAAAATCACTACGGTTTAAATACCGTTTAATAGGACTTTCGGACAAATGGTCGGAGGCTGTAATTACTAAATCAGTGAGCTATACCAATATCGGTTTTGGCAAGTATCGGTTCGAGGTAAAATGTAGTTTAGATGGTATAAAGTGGTCGTCCGTAATTCAAAGTCCCGAAATTGAAATTACAGTACCGTTTTATTTGCGCCCTATTGCATTTTTGTTCTATATATTAGTGATTATTGCTTTGAGTATTCATTTAACAAAGGTATTTACTAAGCGTAAACAAACAAAAGTACTTCAGGAAATCAATCGTAAAAAACTCGAAAACGAACTGCAATTAAGCACCTTACGTTCCAAAGTAATACCGCATTTTACCAAAAACGTATTAAGTGCCATTGGTCATTTTGCTATGACGGATAAACTGAAAGCCGGACATTACATATCCGTTTTTTCGAAATTTACCGGACTCACATTGGCTAATGCCGACAAAATATATGTGAGTTTGGATGATGAATTGGAATACATTCAAAAATACTTAGAACTCGAAAAAATGCGCTTTGGCGATCGATTTGAGTTTGTAATTGTGATTGATAAAGGAGTAGATACGACCACACAACTACCAGCTATGACATTGCATACTTACTGCGATAATGCCATTCGTCATGGTTTAATCAACAAAAAAGAAAAAGGAGAGTTGACCGTTGAAATTAAAAATGCGAACGATGGCGTATTGATACAAATTACAGATAATGGAATCGGCCGAAAACGCTCTTCCGAACTTGGTACGCAAGGCAACGGTCAGGGGATAAAATTGATTCAAGCGCAATTGGACTTTTATAACCAAAATAATAATCATAAAATCACCCAAACATTTACCGATATGGAAGATGAAAATGGCATAGCTTTAGGCACAAA
>CAYXQZ010000052.1:5910-18144 GCA_964466415.1 uncultured Paludibacter sp. | reverse complement strand
AACTCGCGCATATACATCAGAATTTCGCCCAGGGTTTGCGGAAAATAAATTTTATTGTACCACCAGTTTGGGTCAATAGTTTTGGAGTTGTACCAATACTCCAATCCGCGTTTTACAGCGTCCTTATAAGCCGCATTATTGTATTTCGCATGACCAACTTTTGAGCACACAGCAGCTAAGTTCCACAATCGCAACACATGATTGTCTGATATGTTCGACCCTGTAACCGTGGTAAGTGTACCGTATTTTAAATCGGCCCAGCTCCCGTTGGTGTTTTGTGAGCTAACCCAAGCATCCATTACGCCCACATCTTTAATGCCGGTATACACATCCGTTTGTATGCGCTTTATCAATGCACTGTAATCGTAGGTTTGAGCAATTGTATTTGTATTTAAAAGTAGAACAAAAACAACGATTAATGATAAAAATATTTTCATTGAATTATGAGTATTGTTATGAGCAGATTTCATTGATATTGTTTTTTAAATAAAATAAATAACTTTGTTTGTATACCGCATTCTATAAGCAAATTACGACAACACAAAAGTATGCTATTTTTTAAAAAAGAGTATACTATTTATACTAATTTAATTTTACTTGCACTCCGAGTTTTTATAACGAGTTAATGCTTCAAGAAAATAATAATCGGCATAAACAAGCGGCACATCAATTTCTTCGTTATGTGGGAAACTACCTACACAATGTTTTAGTAAAAAATTATTGTTTGTGCCCGATTCGGCAGTATAAAATTTAGAAAGATTAAATAGGATTGTCTTGGCTGCATGTTGGTAATGCTGTTTTTTGTTTTGTGCATATTCACTCAGCTCGAACAAAGCCGACGATGTAATAGCAGCAGCCGATGCATCGCGTTTTAATAAGGATAAATTATTTTTGTTTATCCAATCAGGTGACATGTTTTTGTCTTCTACATCAAAATCCCAATAAGGAATTTTATCTTCGGGTAAATTTTTATTTTCGAGGTAAAAGTCGGCAGCTGACATTGCTGCATTCAAAAATTTGGGATTTTGAGTTTCGCGATAAACCATAGTATAGCCGTAAATAGCCCAAGCCTGCCCACGCGCCCATGTAGAAGCATCGGTATAACCTTGCGAAGTTCCTCTATCCTGAAATGCACCGGTTGTTGTATCGTAATTCACCACATGATATGTGCTAAAATCGTTGCGAAAATGATTTTTGAGTGTTGTTTCGGCATGTGTAATGGCAATATCACGAAATTTAGGATCACCGGTTTCTTTGTATGCAAAAAAAAGCAACTCGAGGTTCATCATATTGTCGATTATTACCGGATAAAACCACTCGCGTTTTCCATCCCACGATTTGCGGTAATTCCACGATTTTATACACCCTGTTTTGGGGTCGAAACGTGTTGATAACGACTTAGCTGACTCAATTAAAATGTCTTTGTAAACCGTGTTTTTTGTTAAGCGGTAAGCATTGCCATAGGAACAATACATCATAAATCCTAGATCGTGATGGTCTTTAAATGTTTTTAAAGGCTCCAATGATTGAGTCCAACGTATGGCATTTTGTTTCCAATTTTCGTCTTGAGTATATTCGTAGAGATACCAAAGGTTACCGGCAAAAAAACCACTTGTCCAATCGTACATGTCGGTTAACTTTAAAGAGCCATCTTTGGCTGTCGTTCTGGGATATAAAGGCTGGTTATTTACTGCCGAAAGCATTCTAAGCGTTTGCTCCTGAGCGAAACTAAAATTTTTAGTTATAAATACACTCTTTTCGGT
Source organism: uncultured Paludibacter sp. (assembly GCA_964466415.1). Classification (GTDB taxonomy): domain Bacteria; phylum Bacteroidota; class Bacteroidia; order Bacteroidales; family Paludibacteraceae; genus Paludibacter. The sequence goes on along the minus strand of CAYXQZ010000052.1, from coordinate 16,381 downwards.
GCTGCAATTCAAGAACAAAACAGCAATTGTGGTCAATAATAAAATCCTCATCATAAAATTGATATTTATTTTGGTTTTCAGGTTACAAATGTATATAGTAAGCTGCAATTCGACTGTATATTATTTTTTTTATTTTAGGTGTCAAATATCCAACACATTCTATATGCTTATAATTAGCAAGTTAACATAAGTCAAAACAAACTGACAGTACGTATTTGGCCATATTACGGATGATATGATACACTAAATTGATAAAAACAACCTATTTTTGTACATACTAATACGTGATAAAATGAAAACAATACTAACTTTTTTGATTTTAGTTTTTTGGAGTGTACAGTTCAATGCTCAGGAAATTAATTTTGAGCACATTGGCGCAAGTAATGGTTTATCACAAATATCAGTTTTGTCTATCTATCAGGACGAATTGGGATATATGTGGTTTGGTACACGCGAAGGACTAAACAGATACGATGGTCAAAATATTAAACTTTTTCAGGCCACCGAAACCGATAAAAATGGCTTGCCAAGTAATGTTATAAATAAAATTTGCGGCGATGATAATGGAACACTCTATCTCCTGTCGGGGTATAAGCATTTGGTAGCTTACAATAAGAAAACCGATCAGTTTTCGCTTATAAATAACAAATGCCAAGCTGTGTCGCAAGGCGAACAAAATTTATGGTATGCTGTTGATAATACAATATTTCAATACGACTATATAAGCAAAACAGCAACCAAATACTATACATTAAAGCGTAATTATGTTGTAAAAAACCTTTTTGAATCGAGCAACGGCAAATTGTATATTGGCACTGAACAGGGTCTGGTAATGCTCGACAATAATAAAATTTTCAATATCATTATTCCAAACAATAATATATCGGCAATTTTTGAGGATTCCAAAAAAAATATCTGGGTTGGAACTACCGACAAGGGTGTGTTTAAAATTAACCGTAATGGATTGATTGATTATTTTACGGCATCAAATAAACCGTCATCATTATCGAGTAATATTATTCGCGATTTTAGCGAAGATAACTTTGGACAAATATGGATTGCCACCTTTATGGGACTCGATAAAATTATTCCCGAAAGTGGTTTGATTTATAATTACAAAAATTACGGCAATAAACCAACCGACCTTTCGCACACTTCAATTTATTCTCTTTTTAAAGACAAACAGGGAACGCTCTGGATAGGAACGTATTATGGGGGCATAAATTATTATAATCCCGAGGCCAATATTTATACTTATTATTATCCAAACCCAAATAACAATAATATTAGCTTCCCCATAGTGGGTAAAATGACCGAAGACAAATCAGGCAACTTGTGGATTTGTACCGAAGGTGGTGGTTTGAATTTTTATAACCGAAAAACGAAAACATTTCGGGTTTTTAAAGCCGGTAATGCTAATTCGATAGCACACAACAACCTAAAATCGATTCATTATAACTCAAGTAACGAAAAACTGTATATCGGTACGCATCTTGGCGGTTTGAGCATTTACGATATTCGAACGAATAAATTTAAAACAATTTCGACCCTAACGGATAAAAATATGCCGAATAATGTGGTGGAAAGCATACAACAGTACAAAGATAAATTGCTTATTCTGACGCAAAAAGGTATAGTGCAACTTGATATAAATACTGAAACCGTGAGTCCGTTTTTTGAGAGCGATAAAATTCGAAATGATATTGGATTTCAAAATACAACTTTATGGCTCGACTCAAAACAAAACCTCTGGCTCGCTGCCACCGATGGCGGACTGAAAAAATACGACAACTTAAAGGGGAATTTAAAAACCTATTCGCACTTGTTTGATAAACCCGGATCGATAGGTAGGCATACCATAACTCGTATTTACGAAGATAGACGTGGAAGATTGTTGTTTTCAACTGTAGGCTCGGGGCTTTATCAATATAAACCAGAGAACGATTCGTTTATTCGCTACTCGTCGGCCGAAAACGGTTTAATGTCGGACTTTATTTACGATATTACCGAAACGACCTATGGTTATTTAGTTTTACTCACCAACAAAGGGGTTAATTTATTTGACCCCGAAACGAATAAATCCATTTTTCTGGACAAAAGCAAAGGATTGCCTTTGGATATGATAAATTTGGGCTGTGGTATTTGCTCCACCAGTAACGGTGAAATATTTGTAGGGGGAATTAATGGAATGGCTTCGTTTTTCGAAAATCAAATTGCTCCAATACCAAAAGATTATAATTTGTTTTTTTCGGAATTATATATTAATGATGAGCTTATTACGCCAACTAACAGCAACAATGTGTTGGAATTTACATTGCCATATCAGCAAGAAATTGAACTTACAAACAATCAAAATTATTTTACTATAAAATTTGCCGCTTCCAATTACATTAAAGCCAATAAAATAGTATACGAATATAAACTGGAAGGATTAACAGATAAATGGATTCAAACGAGTGAACAGTCTATAAAATATTCGAACCTTAGTCCCGGCTCATACATACTCCATGTTCGCGAACTTCAAAAAAACAATCCAACAGCAACGCTCAAAGAAATTCAACTAAAAATAAGTGTTTTACCTCCGTTTTACGCGTCAATTTATGCCTATTTGCTTTATGCTTTGATTTTTGCATTTGCATTACGTAAAATTATTACTTTCAATAAATCAAAAATACTACTTAGCACATCGTTGGAATACGAAAAACGCGAAAATGACCGTATTAAAGAACTTAATCAAACAAAATTACAGTTTTTCACCAATATCTCGCACGAATTTCGAACACCGCTTACACTTATTATCGGGCAAATTGAATCGATGGCTCAAATGGAAAATATCACGCCTGTGATTCATAATAAAATTGTGAAAATTTACAAAAATGCATCACACCTTCGAAACTTAATTACCGAATTGCTCGACTTTAGAAAACAAGAGCGCGATTTGCTTGCGCTGAAAGTTAGGAATCAGGATATTGTAGGTTTTAGCCGAAATATTTATTTGGCATTTAACGAAATGGCATTGACCCGAAAGATTGATTTTAATTTTTCGTCGGTCGAAAAAAACATCATGGTTTGGTTTGATGCTGTTCAGCTACAAAAGGTGTTTTACAACCTTATTTCCAATTCGTTTAAATACTCCAAAGATAATAGTCACATTCAGGTAAAAGTGGAACGGAAATCGGATGGCGTACAAATAAGCATTATCGATTCAGGTGTGGGAATACCCGAAGAGGATTTAGAACGGATTTTTGAACGATTCTACCAATCAAAAAATCAGGAGGGAGTTGCCTCGAATACATTTAGTACAGGTGTCGGTCTGGCGCTTTCGAAAGGGATTGTAGAATTACATCATGGCACCATAAAAGCCTCTAAAAACAAGGATGGCGGTACTACATTCAGCGTCATGATTTTGTACGGAAACGACCATTTTAGTGTCGAAGAAAAGACACCAACAAAAGAAATGGATGTAAATAATATTATTGAAACTGAAATGCCTGATAAGTTCTTCTTGGAAACAATGGCAGCTGAAATTAATTCTTCCGAAAACCCTGTTTCAACCATTTTGATTGTGGAAGATAACGAGGAAATGTTGCATTTTCTGAAAGATATTTTTTCATCGATTTACAAAGTGGAAACAGCTATAGATGGGCTCAATGCGCTCGAAAAAGTAAAAGAACTACAGCCGGATATTGTGTTGAGTGATGTGATGATGCCCAATATGTCGGGGAAAGAGTTGTGTGCCAAACTGAAAACGAATTTTGAAACCTCGCATATTCCAGTTGTATTGCTCACCGCCGACTCATCGGAAGAGCAAAATCTGGAAAGTCTGATGCTGGGTGCCGATGATTATATTACCAAACCTTTTAATGTAAAAGCATTGATAAGCAGATGTAACAATTTGGTGCTGAGCCGTAAACGCATGCAGGATAAGTTTTCGAAGCAAACCGACAATGTACAAGTATCGCTGGCTACGAACAAAATGGATCAGGAATTGCTGAACAAAGCCACACAAATTGTAACCAAATACATTGACGATTCCGAATTTGATGTGTCGATATTTGCAAGCGAAATGGCTTTGGGAAGAAGCAAACTTTACCTGAAAATTAAAGGAATTACGGGCATGACACCCAACGATTTTATCCTAAACATTCGCCTGAAAACAGCAGCCAGCATGCTTACCAATGAAACTGAACTCAATATTTCGGATATTACGTACCGATTAGGATTTAGCACGCCACGCTATTTCAGCAAATGTTTCAAGGAACTATTTGGCTTATCGCCGCTACACTACCGCAAAGCCAATAATCCGGCTTTTGCTCAAAAGGAAATTGAAGAAGAAGATGAAGCCGACGCTTAAAAAAAGGGAGCTGAGCTCCCATTTTTTTAATTTTTCTCATTCCTCAAATTTATATGGCAAATAAAAATTTATTTGCGTGGTATTATTAATAGGTATCAGCGTGAAACTCCATTCGTAGTTTAGATTGGCCGGAATGGTAAATCCTTCCTGAGTTCGCGCTCCCCAGCTATCGAAACCGCCAACGCCCTGTTGCTTCATATCCACACAAACCTCCACGAAATTTCGGGGCACAATATCGTTTGTATGATGCATACGGCGTAATACGTTTTTTGCCTTTTCGGGGTCTTTGTTGGCAATTTCCTCCGGACTGTAATTCTGCCACTGATAATCGTGTTGTTTTGCTTCTTCCGAGTCAAAATCTTCCACCGAATTACGCAACGCATTGAATCCAATGGTTTTATTAGCCAAAATCAGTAATCCGCTTCCTTTCTGTTCGGTCAGTGTCAGCCAGCGGGTGTCAATGTGGTGACCATTTTCCTGTGGGCGAACGTAAGGGAAATACAGGTCGTTGGCTTTGCTTTTGTATAATCCAACCAAGGTTCCACGAAAACGGTCGATGTAATTCTCCACCGGTCCGCGACCGAAATACTGAATGTTATCCAAACTTGCTGGCAAACGGAAACGCACTCCAAGACGTGGCAATTCGGGTGTTTGAGCAATATTGGTTTTATTAAAGTCCGATCTTACGTTTAAAGCGCCATCAGGATACAGCGTGTAAGTAATGGAATTTGTATTTCCGATTGTAAGTTGGTAACTTACTGTCAGTTGCACTGTATTTCCCAAATTTTCGACTTTCGTACTTTTTATACTAAAGTTTTTACTTTCCTGCTTCCAAACCTGCAAACGTTTAGGCGCGCCATTGCCGTAATCGTTGTCGTTTGGTGCGCGCCAGTAGTTGGGCTGTATGCCAAAACCATTCTGGAAATACTCCCTGCCATTTATGCGATACGAAGTTGCAATCCCCGTTTTTTTATTAAAACTAAAAAATACTTTCGACGATTTAATACTCACGCTATCAGTAGTTTCGCTTACTAATAATTTTTCACCTTTAGCCACATATTCGTACTTTTCTTTTTGTAGCGGTAATTGGAACTGGTCGTAAGCAATAACATGTCCGACAGGTATCAGTTGCTCTGGTACGAGTGTTTTTACTTCGAAATTGATAAAATACTCCACGCCTGCTTTACCTATCAGTTTCTGTATCGGTATGGTTACAATCTGACTTTCCTGCGGTGCTAAATTCAAATTTAATTGTTCTGATTTCAACACTTTATCGTTTGCCAGAATCGAATATCTTAGACTATATTTGGATAAATTGCTAAAATAAAAACGATTGGTAATTTTAATTTCAGCTTTTGACAAGTCAATAGCTTCGAATCCCACATTTTGATGTACATATTTCACTTCGGTCAGTGCAGGATGCGGCGTACGGTCGGGTAAAACGAGTCCGTTGCAAAGAAAATTGCCATCGCTTGGCTGGTCGACACCATAATCGCCACCGTAGGCATAAAATACTTTTCCGTTTTTGTCAGTTTTGAGCAATCCTTGGTCTACCCAATCCCAGATAAATCCGCCCTGTAGGTTTTTGTATTTGTAAATAGCCTGCCATTGTTCCCAGAGGTTTCCTGTAGAATTTCCCATGGCATGCGCATACTCCGATGGCATTACAGGGCGGTCGGTGCCAATTCGTCCAAGTGAGTCAAGTCCTTTAGCGGTAGGATATTGAGGAACATACATATCGGTATTCCATTCCCACAAAGCCCGCTCGTAATTTACCGGACGGTTCATCAGGTTTTTATCGGCATTTTTCACCCATAAATACGTTTGGTAAAAGTTGTAGCCGTTTCCAGCTTCGTTACCCAGCGACCAGAACGTTACGCTTGGATAGTTTTTGTTATGTTCAAACATGTTTATGGTTCGCTCCATAATCGGGTTCAGAAACTCAGGATTATTTCCTAATCCTCCTCCTTTGCTCAAACTGTAAAACATACCGTGCGCCTCCACATTGGCTTCGTCGTAAACATAAAGTCCGAACTCGTCGCACAGTTCGTAGAAACGCCTGCTCTGCGGATAGTGGCACAATCGCACTGCATTCAGGTTGTTTTGTTTCATCAACTCAAAATCTTTACGCATAAGCGGTTCCGTAACGTAGTGCCCTGTTTTTGGGTCGTGTTCGTGGATATTAACGCCCTTAAATTTTATAGGCTGACCATTTACAAACAACAAGGTATGCGGTTTTCCCGAAGGATTGAGCTCGGCAGTTTGTTTTATTTCGATTCGCCGGAAACCTACGTTGAATGGTATCACTTCGCTGACCGCGTTATTTTCTTTTACAGTAATAAGCAGTTTATACAGGCTAGGCTGTTCCGAACTCCATGTTGCAACATCGGGTAGCGTTTTATTAAATACAACCGTGGCTTTCGCATTGGCTTTTACGGCACAAGCTTGTTCCGATTTCGCAATTACAACACCTTTTTTGTCGAGTAATTCGTATTGAACGGTGGCATTTTTATCGCTAGTTTCGGTATTTCGCACATCTACTTCCAATTTGAAAATACCTGTTTTATACGCGTCGTCCAAGGTCGAAACCACTCTGAAATCGTTAACCGATGTTTTGGGTTGCGAATAAATAAATACATCGCGCTCAATGCCGCTTATACGCCAAAAATCCATACATTCCAGATACGAGCCAGTGCTCCAGCGAAATACTTTTACGACAAGGGTGTTTTTTTCTGCTTTTACAAATTTACTGATATTAAATTCGGCCGCACTTTTCGAATCTTCGCTGTATCCCACAAACTGACCGTTTAAAAAAACGTATGCACCCGATTTTACACCTGCAAGTTGCAGAAAAACTTCACGACCAAACCAGTTGGCAGGCACATCGAAATCACGACGATATACACCCACTGGGTTGTTTTCGGGCAACTGAGGTGGCTGCGGGTTGCGTGGTTTAAACTCATAACCCAGATTACTGTAAATAGGTACACCAAAGCCCTGCACTTCCCAGTTTCCGGGAACTTTTATGTCTTTCCAGCTACTTGCATCCGTTTTCGGGTCGGTGATATTTTCGGGCAATTGTCTGTATGCATCTACAAAATAAAATTTCCATGTTCCGTTCAACAATTTGTAAAACGGACTATTTTCGTATTTTCCGGTCAGCGCATTCGTCCTGTCGGGGTATGTCATAAAAGCAGTTCGCGGATATTCCTTATTTATGGCAAAAGCCTGCACATCCTGCCAGTAAGGTATTTCGGCGAGGAGAACGCTGATATTAAGCAGGATAAAAGCGATAATAATTCCTGAGATTTTATTCATTGCTGTTTGTTTTTCTATTTTAAAATTGTAATATCTAAATTCGTTATTTCTAATTTTTAAGTTCAATTTTCAGTGTTAAAACTGCTGCAACAATGCTTATTCGCATTTATTTAATCAGTTTTAGCGTTTCGCGCTTGTTGTTTGAAGAAACAACCACTACATAGATTCCCTTTTGCCATTCTGTTGTATTTATAATCAAATGACTTGAATTAGTATCTTCTGTATGAATATGCTTGCCAGTGATTGTGTACACTTTCACAAAAAAATCAGGTGTTGTGCTAACTATATGAGCATAATGTGAATCGTCGAGATAAACAAAACAATTTTTATCGTCATTGATCGTGGAAACTCCCGAATGAATAGTTGGACGTACACAACGAATAGATCCATGATGACGTGTATTCCGGTTGGTATATGAAATCGCATCAGTCGAATTAGACAAAACCTTGTGATACCAAGCCGAATTTGGAACAAAGAAACTGGCTTTCAAACCGGGTTTGTCTGAGTCGTCATATTTAGCAACATCTTTATTAAAGACACCTGCCGGCAATGCATTAAAACCCACCAATGCAGATTTTACAACATTTATAGAACCTGCACCTTTATTCCACAATCCGTCGGCCTGAAGGTCCTTATCACCTCCACATTTCATACATGGCACTAACTCTGAATCAGTAATTAAGTATTCGCTTTTTATGCTCGCAGCAAGTGCATCCCACATGGCAGTTGTAGGTGTAGTCCAACCCAACGGACACCATGAAGCATATGCTGATGATGAAGCATTGGTAGGATACATTCTACCAAAAACGACACCGTCCGAATCATCACTTCCATATAAACCAATTGTATTGCTTGAAGATTCATTCAATCCATCAAAACCATCCCAGTCTAGATTTTGAATAAACCAATCATAGTTACCATATTTTTTATAAGCATATTTTTTATTATCGCGCGGGTCGGTAAATTCTCCACTTTTGGAACTGTAATCACAGTAATTTCGTACAGCTGCAACTCCATCTATAACAGTAACATCTGCCTCAGGTTTTGACGTTTGAATACCTAATAATGGTAGTGGAATACATGCAGGTTTGTAATAAGGTGTTACTAAATGTAATTCATCATTACATGATGGTTTTAATAAATTTGAATCTGAAACTGCTTTATCTACAACAAATTGATCATAAGCACTTAACTTATATCCCCATTTGTAAAAATAATCACGTAAATCATAACCACTAATCTGGCAGGCTTTAAGTGCAAAAAATGCCCTACGTTCATCATCCGAACCTCCGGATACCTGTTCTTCACGCGTTATTCTGTGTAATCGCTGATAAAAAACATCTCCAAATATGATATGAAGTTGATCAAACAATAATAAGCGACTCTCATTGACATTCCCAGCTACTGGTGCAATACTTTCGGTATTAAAATCACGGGTAGCATCGGGTAGTGAAAAATAATCTGTTTTAAGTTTTGTCCAAACACTTTGGGCGGATCGTATAAAACCACTTCCCTGAAAAAACCGTTGAACAGCCAGCGTGTAAATATTGACTGTAGTTTCTGTAAAAGTACCTGGTTTATATGCACCTTGTTGATGTTGATGACCTAATTCATGAGCCACACCCCAGCTATTACTCGCCAATGTTTCAGGTTTTAAAAGTCTGCTCAAAGCGGCATCGCCAAAATAGCCTGTTGCAAAGTCAGTTGCAAACATATAGCCCGATCCGGCTTCTACAAACAAATGACGGATTCCGCTTGCCAAACGATGATGGAGTGGATTGGGATCATTATTCGACAGTCCGCTGATTTTATCTTCAGCCAATAAAATATTACTTATTGTACGCATCCAGAAATCTTTATCTCCATTAAGTAAGTATTTTATAGCAGCAGCGCGTGATACCACTACAACCGCATCATCTGACGAGAAGATTACATCGGGTGTTTGATACAATTCCATCAAAGAAATAAATTCCGCTGGAGAAGTTACCCCCAAAATAAAATGTGGAGCTCTTATATGTTCACTGGCGGCACTGAAACTAACACGTGCTCTTCCGGTTGGATTATCGACATTGGACACATAACGAAGATAAACCATTCCACCCCCATGAATACTGGAAGATATTGTATTCAATCCTGCCACTAAACTTATTTCAGTTCTTGTATTTCCAGCTCTGGATGGTGTGCCAATTACTATTTTTGGTAATACATTGCCTTCTGAAGCTGTAATTACCTCTACATTGACTACTAATTGTTTGCCTATAGGTAAATAAAAGCCTGTAACCTGATGATCAAATTTCTTTTGAACCTGTCTTAATCGTTGAATTTCCTTCTCGGTACTCACAATCTGAGTTACATCAATAATATCAGGGTAAGTATTTGTTAGAAAAACAGTTGAATTTGCAAAAGCAGAATTTGAGATTATACAGATGAACCCAATATAAAATGTTTTATAAGAAAATAGTTTTTTCATAAAATGAATAGATTTTAAAGTGATTTGTTTTTTAGTTCTAAATGTGAAACTATATTTGTCGAAACCTTATCTGTTTTAATATGAATAATGCCATTTTGATTCGTTATATCAAAATACCAACCAGTAGAAACTTTCTCCAGATCTCCATGTGATTTCATTTTTTTGATTTTTCGACCATTGAAGGTTACTATATTTGGAGAAGAAGAGCTGTGTATTTCCATTAAATATGTTCTTTCTTTCAACCTTCCATTAAATTCTCCTTCAGCCTTATTAATTTTGAAATTTAAATCACCATTTTCAGATACTGAAGATTCAAATTTAGTTGTGGC
>CAYXQZ010000052.1:3206-5810 GCA_964466415.1 uncultured Paludibacter sp. | reverse complement strand
TTTTGAAATTTAAATCACCATTTTCAGATACTGAAGATTCAAATTTAGTTGTGGCGTAGATTCCTTGCCGATGCTCACGCGTTAATCCATCATCTTCGTACATGGTAAAAGACGATTTGGCCGAAGGATAAACTTGTAAAGTAAGTGTATCCGTTGGTCGTTCCCAATCGTACATCATAGCTGGATACATTGGCAGTATTGCTCCTGAACGCACAAAAAGTGGTAATTTATCGAGCGGTGCGGAATAATTCATGAGTGTTTGTTTGCCTTTGAATGCTGTTCCATCCCAGAAATCGAACCATTCTCCTTCGGGTAAATAAATGCTATCGCGTTTGTCTTCCGATTTATAAACTGGTGCCACCAACAAATCTTTTCCGAGTAAAAATTCATATTTTGTGGCATCGCCATAAGTCATTGTGTCCGTCGGATATTCAAGTACCAGACCACGAACTGCCGGCACGCCCGTTTGATATGCCTCGTTACACAAAGTGTACATATAAGGTGTCAATCGCTGTTTCAATTGTAGGTATTTACGGTTTATCGACGTAAATGGTTCACCAAAAAGCCATGGTTGTTTGTCTTTAATCCCGTTTTTATTGTTGCTTGCCCAACCCGACATGGACATGAACACAGGTGTAAAACATTTCCATTGCAAATCGCGCACATAAGTAGAATCACTACCTCCGAAAATACCATCCACATCGCCCGTTGCACAGTTTTGAGCCGATAGGCCCGAGCCGATAACCGTGGGAATATGCCATCGGATATAATTCCAGCTTCCACTTTGGTCGCCAGTCCACAATACCGAATTGCGGTGAGAGCCCGTCCAACCACAAACTGTCCATACAAAGCCACGTGCATCACTGTTTTTCTCAATTCCTTCGTAGGCTTGTTTTGCTCCATCAAGGGCAAATTTGAATCCCGGACCAACCCAAGCCACATCTAACTTTGCCAAACGCGAACCGTATTCACCTACCTCACGAGCCATTTTTTCAACACCATTTTCAGTCCACAGGCCGGTATAAAAACCCCGTTTTTTCAATTCACGTACTACAGAATCGAGTGCAGTGTAACCACAACCATACCCATCGTTTGGTAAAATCCAGCCACGAGGCATTTTGTATTCCACATATTTATCGGCTATTAGGTTAATAACGCTTAGTGTAAGACCAGAATGGCCAGTGGTGGTTGAACCAATGGTTTTACCTGCCTGTGCTCCACGGTTGTAGCAGTTAGAATCGCCCATTCCCAATGCCCAACGTGCCATCAAAAAAGGTTTTCCTGCTATATCGGTAAAATCTCCCAGTATTTCCTTCAGTGAATTTCCAACAAAATAATAGCAGTCGAAGCGACTTTCGTCATGAACCAATTGTAATGTGTCGTTAAATGAATATGCTCCGGTTGCATACGTATTCCGAACCGCACCATAGCCATTTGTACTCATGTAAAATGTCTCGGGATTCGGATTTCCACCATCTTCCCAATTGTAATCAATCGTCATTTTAATGGTTTTATCTCGGTGCGAGAAGCGTCCGTTTTGCATACCACCACCAAAAAATTGTTCATTCGCACCACGCTTCAGGTATTGAACGGTTTGTTTTCCGTAGGTAATTCCTTTTGTTTCTTCCCAAACCAGAGTCGTATTATCGGCTTTATACAATGCAAAACGCAAAGGTTGTTTGTACGCTCGAATGGTCATTTCGGGAGTTTTTATCAAATAATACTTTCCCTGATCAGATAATTTTGAATCCACTAACCCAGCAGGCGTATTGGTAATAATATCGTTTCCGGCAGGGTTGGTGAAAATGCCATCGTAAGCTAGCCAAATACGGAACATGTCATTGCGAAGAATCTGCAATTTAACTTGGGCTGTATTGCTTGAGATAAGAAACACATTATCAGCAACTTTTATGTCTGTGATATTGCCTAGTTCGCACGCTTTGGAATATAATTCCATCGATAAAGTATCATTCGACCTACGCAAATCATTTTCGATATCGGTGTAAAATTTCACTTTATGAATGCCAATATCCGTTAAATCGAGATTTGGAAAACTGACAGTTACAGTATCTATTATTCCGATAGGTTTTTTATCTGTAGCTGTTACAGTATATTTCAACAAAGGTTGTTTGTCAAGTTGTAAATAGCAATCTACATTTTTAGTAATGGGCTTTGAACTAAGATTAACAAAGCGGAACTTAAGTACATCGTTTTTAGTAAAAACATTACCTACCGTTTTGTGAGAAACAATGTCCAACGCCTGCACATCGGCATCAAATGCTTCCGATAGCTGAATGTCGTCCACCATCCAATACCATTGGTACAAATTGCGCCACCAAAAACGGATAAATACAGTCTTTTGGCCAGCTGCAACAGCCGTAATATTCAGCTCCACATCCATTGGATTTGGACAGTCGGCGGCTGGTTCAATATTGTTTCTTACATCATATTCTCTCCAATCCTTTCCATTATTGCTCACAGCTACAAAAAGTCCTGAAACCAAACCCACTTTTTCCCACTTATTCCAAAAAAAGTTTTGCTGGAACTTAAATACCACCGATTTTTTTGTAGAACAATCAATCGCAGCCGTTTGAATATAGGCAT
>CAYXQZ010000052.1:1419-3106 GCA_964466415.1 uncultured Paludibacter sp. | reverse complement strand
AATACCACCGATTTTTTTGTAGAACAATCAATCGCAGCCGTTTGAATATAGGCATTGGGCTGTATGTTGGCCTTTTTCCATTTGCGAATATTTTTTTCAACACGCACGCCTGCAGCATATTGCAAGTGATAACCTCGACTTGTAGAGGAAATTGGAGGAGCTTGATAATTCCTTCCCGGCGAGCCGGGATAGGGTTGGTCGGTTAAGAACCAAGTTGGACTGCTGTCGTTCAATACAACTGAGGTCCAACCATCAGGCATTTTGCCAGATGAAAAATCCTCTTTCCAGAATACTTTATTGGTTGACTTTTGGGCATTTATGCCAATGCATAAACTCACCCACACTGTCAATAGCATCAATTTTCTCATCGAACTGTTTTAAAAAGATCAATAATCAACAGCATAATCTCTTGTAAATTTCTTCCCACTCCAAGCCTTCATTTGCGTCCATTCGGCTTGTGGAGCCGACCAAAACTCGTTGGTTGCCGGTAGTCCTAATGGTAAAAACACCAATGAGCTAAGATACATGCTGCCTGTGTTAGAATAATAGTCAGCTAAATCAGCTTGCTTATCACCAACTAATCCCAGCGTCAGCCAATTCCCTTTTCGGAAAGTTGAGGCAATAAATATATTTTTCATTACAGCCGTCATTGCACATCGTACCTGAGCGGGTTTTATGTCTGCGGGTAACTTTTGGTCTAAGGCCAGTTTCATTAGTGGTTGAAAAGCACCAACCCGATAGGTAGATGACCGCCCAAAAACAGGATACGTTCCTTCGGGCGAAATAAACCGCTCCTGAAATGACCCATGACGCTGCATGCGTTTATATGCCAGTTCAAATTCTTTTGTTGTACGCCGCCCGTGAGCAACATTCACACGCAACACTTCCACCAGCATGGGTTGAATTACGTAACCGTTGTAATAATCAAAGTGAAACTTTTCACCATCGCTGTACCAGCCATCGCCTACGTACCACTCATTTATTTTATCAATGGCATGGTCTATTCTGTTCGTATCAACCGGCTCACCTACTTCAAGCAGAAAACTTTCGACCATGGCTGCAAATAATAACCAGTTGCTGTTGTTAGGTTTAATTTTTCTGATTTTTGTAAATTCATCTATTATCCGCTTTTTAGTGACCGTTTCGAGTGGCTGCCACAATACCGACGGAGCGGCTAACAATGCTTGCGCAAGAAATGCCGCATCAACCAGTGGTTGAGCCGTTTTGGTAGCTTTGAAAAGATAATCAGGACTGTTGGGATTAAATCCGTGAACCAGACTTTGCTGTGTTTGTCTGAGCAGTCGTTCTCTTATTTTACCCTCGGGAGTGGCATCGACCGGAAGAGCTAAAAAAGGCGCAATTCCGGCTATTAACCTCCCAAAGCACTCGAGATAAGCCACTTCCTTGTCGCGACCATCCCAGGTTGGACTAAATTCAATGGGCATGTTTTGATGCAATTCCCCCTCACTCATGTTGCTGAGTACGGGCGAAGCCATTTTGTCGAGCAACGAAACCCAATAATTACGTACAGCAACGACAGATTTTCCTTTATTTCCGGCTAAAATAATATTAGAAGAAAATAAAAGCGTCACCACGAAGGCTGCAATGATGTTTTTTGTCATTTTTAGTAGTAGAATAGATGCTATTGACCATGTTTTAAATACACTTCCTTTCTTTCAGGACAAGT
>CAYXQZ010000052.1:0-1319 GCA_964466415.1 uncultured Paludibacter sp. | reverse complement strand
TAGCACTTCCTGCTTTTACAATATACAATTGACCGGCAGGCAGCGAAATAACATTAAGCCCTTTTTGAGCAACAATCGATTTAAGCTGTGTTCCCATTAAATTATAAACACGGATGGTTTGCATGTCACCACTGTTATCAACTACAATTTGACCGTTAGCCGTGTAAATCCGTGCTTTTAGTTTATTGTTTTCGAGGGCAGTTGCCACACCAGCACTATACTCGTAAGCGCCAATGTCGTATTTCGATGTAGCTCCCTGTGGACGTGCAACACCCGCAATATCTGTTGTAATTGCCAAAACTGTTACTCCAGCATCGATAAGAGCCGAAGTAGACAGAAGTGCCCAGTTTGCGGCATTGAACGATGTTTGATCAGCACCACTTACAACCTTACCAACAAAGTTAGTAGGACTTACAAAATTGGCATACAGCGTTCCGCCTGTTGAACCTGAATTTGCTATATCAACAATCACTTTTCCGGTTAAGTCGGCGGGTGTGGCAACCGGTGAAACCTCAGTTTCAATAAAGCGGTTATCGAATGCACAATTTATCAACTTATTAGTTGTAAGTGTGTTCTTTACCCGCACATTATAGGGTGCCAAAGTGCCTACACTACCATTTCCCCAAAACACACAATTGGTAATGTCAGCTTTTATATTGTTGTAAAAAATACCTGCACCTCCATAATTTATAGTAAGCATTTTATTATTTACTACTGTACAATTCGTAAAACTAATAGCTCCTGCATAATCGGCAATATTATTTACAAACGCACCACCACCACCAGCAGCTACTGCGCTCGATTCGTTGTTGGCAATAACACAGTTTGTAAAGGTGTATGAAGCGTTTGAAGTTGGCGCTTGACCATCGGCCATTATACCACCACCATTTTTATATGCACTGTTATTTGTAATATGACAGTTTGATATATTTACATTAGCAGCAATAACTGCCGAAGTCCATAGAGGGTCAATGGCAATGCCACCTCCAATTGACGTATTAGCTATGTTTCCTGTAATTATACAATTACGAACAATTATCTGATTGGCAGTAATTTGTGGCATAATAAAAACGCCGCCACCCTGACATTTGCCATTCAAAGATAGCGCTTGCGTAGATGCATTTTTGTTGGTTGCAGTATTATTTCGAACAATAGAACCTTCCAGTATACCATCGCACAGATAAACGCCACCTCCATTAATATCTGAGCCGCTATTTGCCAATCCATCAACCGTATTATTTTCGATTACACATCCTCTGATAACCGCTTTGTACGAACCAGCTTTCACATAAATTCCACCTCCGCCACGTTTGGCAGCA
>CAYXQZ010000051.1:13124-18194 GCA_964466415.1 uncultured Paludibacter sp. | reverse complement strand
TCTGGGACGACGATTTGACTTTCCGCAATAAAATTCATTGCCACTATATGCTTGGTTTAGGATACTTAGGTATTGGCAATTCTGAAAAAGCAAACTTCCACCTGCAAAAAGCAGCCGAAATGGATGTGAATCATCAAGGGGTGCAGGTGCATTTGAAGTAATGATAACGAGGCTCAAAAATCTTGATTTTTGAGCCTCATTTAAACCTATGCAATGATACATAATTCAACAAAATATACCTATGCAATGATGCATATAATAGTAAAATATACCTATGCAATGAAACAATTATTGAAATATAATTGTATCTTTGTGCCTGAAATATAAATTATTACAATATGTTTGTCAGGAGTATAGAAAATGAGTTGGAAGAATGGGCTTCCGGAGCTTATCGAAAGCCATTGGTTTTACGTGGAGCTCGTCAGGTTGGTAAAACTACAATTGTCAATAAATTTGGCGAGACATTCGATAATTATCTATACGTTAATATAGAAAAATCGAACGCAAAAGAACTGATTGAATCAACCGATGATGTAAAGAAACTGCTGCCGATTTTGTTTCTTTATTGCAATAAAACAAAAAAAGAGGGTCGAACATTGCTTTTTCTGGATGAAATTCAGGCATCTTCGCATGCATTATCGCTTTTGCGTTATTTTTATGAAGATGTGCCCGAAATTTATGTTATAGCTGCTGGTTCGTTGTTAGAGACCATGCTCAACAAACATATTTCATTGCCGGTGGGGCGTGTGGAGTATTTGGCAATTCACCCTTGTTCGTTTATCGAATACCTTACAGCCATTGGCGAGGAACGATTTGTAGATTTACTAAAAACTGCCTCACTTCCAGAGGCTTTTCATACAGAAATGGTACAACACTTCAACGTGTACGCACTTATTGGTGGAATGCCTGAAGTGGTGGCGCGGTATGCCGCTAATAGGGATATTGTGGGGCTTTCGAAAGTGTATAATCAGTTGCTCAATGCTTACAAGAATGATGTGGAAAAATATGCCGAAAGTAATTCGCAAGCCAATGTGATTCGTTATATTTTAGAGGAGGGTTGGGCTTTTTCAGGGCAAACTATAACCTTGGGCAGTTTTGCTGCTTCGCCATACAAAGCTCGTGAAACTGCCGAAGCTTTTCGCACGCTTAACAAAGCAATGTTGTTGGAATTAGTTTATCCCACTACCAACGTCATTATGCCGTCAGTATCAGATTTAAAAAAATCGCCCAAGCTTTTTTGGTTGGATGCCGGATTGGTGAATTATGCTGCTCGAATTCAAAAAGAATACTTGTTGAGTAAAGACCTGATGGGTACATGGCGTGGTATGGCTTCGGAACAAATTGTGGCTCAGGAAATTAAAGCCTTGTTTTCCGAAGTTGGAGTGAAGCGGAATTACTGGATGCGTAACAAAAGAGGAAGTACGGCCGAAGTCGATTTTGTTTATATTCATGATGGACGAATAATACCGATTGAGGTAAAGTCAGGTCACAATGCTCATTTAAAATCCATTCATCAGTTTATGAATGAAACCAATCACGATATTGCAGTGCGCATCTGGTCAGGTCATTACAGCATTGACAAGGTAAGAACCATAACCGGAAAAGAATTTCGATTGGTTAATTTGCCGTTTTATATGATTTCTGCATTGCCACATTTACTTTCAAAGTTGTAAAAAATAAAACAATAACTATTTTAGAGTTTAATCTGATAAGATTCAATTTATAGCACCCACAAATCAACATTATGTCTGTTGATTTGTGGGTGTTTTTTTTATCCAATATTTTCATAGTCATTGATAAACAGACAGATAGACAATCATAATAATTTTATCCAACAAAAATTAGGTAGCAATAAAACAAAAGTTCAACCCCGATTATTCAATAAGCCTATTATCTTTGCACCGTTCAATCATGAAAAATCAGTTTAAATCTATTCGAAAAAAAAATATGAATTTACTACGGACATTATTTATTGTGTTATTTTGCTCGGTTATGCTGGGTATATCAGCACAAACCAGAGTTATCAGTGGTGAAGTAACCGACAAAAATACCAAAGAGCCACTTCCGGGTGTTACTGTTCGGGTACAAAACAGCAAAACAGGTACCGTTACTGATATTAATGGTAAATATTCTTTAAGCCTACCTGCAGGCAATACCACACTTATTGTATCGTATATCGGGTACAAGTCGCAAACAGTTTCTGTTCAGGGAAAAAATGTTTTCAATATTCTACTTGAAGAAGATTCGAAAGGGTTGGACGAAGTAGTTGTGGTAGGTTATGCTACTCAAAAGAAAGAAAGTGTGGTTGGTTCTATTTCGCAGGTTAAAGGCTCTGATTTAATGAAGGCCGGAGTTCCTTCGGTTGCCAATGCACTTACGGGTCGTGTTCCCGGACTTATTACTGTGCAACAAACAGGTTTGCCGGGGTCGAACGATGCCAAAGTGTATATACGTGGTATGTCGTCGTTTACAGGCAGTAGCGCCCCGCTGGTTTTGGTTGATGGTGTGGAAAGCAGCATGAACGACATTAACCCGTCGGAAGTGGAAAGTATTTCGGTGCTGAAAGATGCTTCGGCAACTGCGGTTTTTGGTGTAAAAGGTGCCAATGGTGTTATTCTGATTACTACCAAACGTGGTCAGGAAGGTAAAATGGAAATTTCGGTAACATACGAACAAACCATGAAACAGGCAACTACGCAAAGCATTCAAAACAACTCTTACAACACGCTCGCTATGCGCAATAATTTGTTTCGGAATCAGAACCGCTACAATATGGTGTTGGGCAATGATATTCTGGAACATTACCGCACGCAGGATATGCCCTTTGTTTATCCCGATGTAGATACATGGAATTACAATGTAAAGGATTTTACCATGGATACTCAGGCGTCCATTTCGGCACGTGGAGGTACTGCCAATGCTAAATACTTCCTCACATTGAGCTATTTACACGAGGGCGATATTGTAAAAGACAATCAAACCTTGTACGACCCATCGTATAAGTACGACCGTATTAATTATCGTATGAACTTCGACTTTACGTTGAGTAAAACTACTACTTTATCGCTTTCGAGTGGTGGCTATGTAGGTTCCGATAGTCATGGTGGCGATTATGGTGTGCCGGCCAAGGTGTTGAGCAATATGCTCGTAATGCCTCCATACACAACACCTTATTATTATTCCGAAGAATTTGTGGCAGCACATCCCAGCGATAAATATCCAAATGTAAGCGGACGACTGGCAGGTAGTTTATTGCCCACATCCAACCCTGCGTCGCTTGATTATATTCACAACCAAATGGGAACGGTTAAAACCATGCGCGACCGCCTGACAACTGACATAAATCTGGTTCAAAAGCTCGATTTTATTACCAAGGGATTAAGTGCAAAGCTGTCGTTGAATTACAACAACGAATCAACCTGGCGGGGTGGCGGTTACACTTACAAAGGTGAGTATTATATTTATCAGCCTGTGGGCGATAGCTACGAATGGCAACGTTATATTTACGACCAACGCGATAATTATTCTGTAATAGAGAAACCATACCAGTCCTCCATTTCGCAATACGGCGCTCCACGAAAAAACTTATTGTACAGTGCACAAATGGATTATGCCCGCTCGTTTGGCAAACACAATGTAAGTGCTTTGGGTGTATTTAGTCGCCGCAACAGTCAGGTTGGTGCCAATTTCCCACATTTCGAAGAAAACTGGGTAGCCCGTGCCACGTACGATTACGATGGACGTTACCTGATTGAAGGAAACCTGGGTATCGCGGGTTCTGAGCAATTTGCTCCCAATTATCGCTTTGGCGTTTTCCCCGCTGTGGCATTGGGTTGGAATATTGCAAAAGAGAAATTTATAAAAGACAATATTCAACAAATCAATAATCTAAAAATGCGCTTTTCGTATGGCGAAGGTGGCTACGACGGCACTGATGGATTCCTTTATTTATCAGAATACAGCAACTGGTCTTCGTACCAATTAGGAACAGCCGAGTCGCGCTCCAATGTTTTCACCCTGCGCGAAGGCAGTGCTGCCAATATTAATGCCCGCTGGGAACGTTCAATTAAAAAATCTTTAGGTTTTGATATCGGACTTTTCAATAATACACTGACTTGTAGCATCGATTTATTCGACGAATTACGCGATGGTATTCTAATGACCCGTCGCTCAATATCGGATATGTTTGGACAAGGAATGAACAAAATGAATGTTGGTTCGACCAAAAAACACGGCTATGAAATTGATTTGGGTTATAGAAACAAAATTGGCAAATTAAATTATTGGTTAAAAGCAAACTATAACTTCAACGAAAACCGGATTACATCGATGGATGACCCTGCATTTACGCTTGATTATCTGAAATCGGAGGGTAAACCAATTGGCGCTACCTACAGCAGCAAAAACATTGGTTATTATCAGGATATGGATGATATCATGAATTATTCACTGGCTCAAAATAATTTGATTTTGGGTGCTGATAAGGTGCTCGATTTCAATGGCGATGCAACTACTTCGAAAGATGCTGTGGCTATGGCTTTTACCAATCGCCCCAATAAATCGTACAGTTTTTCGGCAGGTTTGGATTACAAAGATTTTGATTTTAACTTTTTGTTACAGGGAGTGTCCGAAGTGAGCAAATCGTTTGGAAATTATACCAATCCCATGTGGACTTA
Source organism: uncultured Paludibacter sp. (assembly GCA_964466415.1). GTDB lineage: Bacteria > Bacteroidota > Bacteroidia > Bacteroidales > Paludibacteraceae > Paludibacter. Next base: position 13,518 of record CAYXQZ010000051.1, on the reverse strand, counting down.
TGATCCGGGTGATTTTTATATTTTGCTAAAAGGGAATCACGATGTGTGGTCGCCCGACAACAGGGATGCGCAATATGCCAATTGGGGAGCTGCAAACTCAACCAGCAAAGGAATTGTGGATGCATCGTACCTCAAATTAAAATCGATGGAATTGGGTTACACCTTGCGTGGACGAATTTTGAAATCGTTGGGATTGAATTCAGCCCGACTGGCGCTGCAGGGTTCAAACTTATTGACAATTGCCCCGGGTTATATTTTGGGTGACCCCGAAAATGAAGGTTCGGTGGATACTTATGGCAATGATTACAGTGGTTCGTTCCAGTTTTATCCTTTGCCACGCCGTATTTCCATGTCAGTTAAATTAAACTTTTAATACCTTATAAATATACAAACA
>CAYXQZ010000051.1:0-13024 GCA_964466415.1 uncultured Paludibacter sp. | reverse complement strand
TGGAAAGCCATTCGTATCTGCAACATGTCAATCCAGAATATCGACCGATTAACCAATGCCACTCAGGCACAAAAAGATCAGATATTGGGTCAGGCTTATTTTCTGAAAGGACATTTCTATTTTACGTTGCTACAAGGTTGGGGTGGAATGCCGTTTTTGGATAAGCCATTAGCGCCTGATGCCAATATGGATTTACCCCGCTTATCGTATACCGAAACAGCACAAAAAATTGCTGAAACTTTTGAAAAAGCATCACAGTATTTGCCTTTAACAATTCCCGACAATAATTGGGGTCGCCCTTCGAAAATGGCAGCACTGGCATACAAAGCCAAAGCATTGGTGTGGGCTGCAAGTCCGTTTTCGAACCCGACAGGCGAAAAATCATTGTGGGAAGCTGCCGCTGTAGCAGCCGGAAATGCAATTAAAGAAGCTGAAGCGTCAGGTTATTATGCATTGGCTCCTTTTGCCGATTTTCACAATTTATTTATTGGCCCTAAAGCAAGTACCTACAAGGAAGTGTTATTTGGTCGCTTAAATGCAAATATAAATGTAACTTGGACGCCGGTATGGGTTGGAATACAATCGGATATGCTTGGTGGATCCTGGAATGGCGGTGAATCTGTAACCGAAAATCTGGCACAATGCTACAGTTGGGCTGATGGTTCGCCCATTGACCCTTCCGACCCAAAGTACCTCAGCAATCCATATATTGGTCGCGATCCACGCTTTTACCAAACAGTAATGTACAATGGTGCTGTAAATAGTATGGTTTCCAATCTGTCGCGTACGGTTCAAATCTGGAACGAATCGTTTGATAACAGTACTGCCAAAGAGTTATTGGTAACCGAACAGAAAGTGGCTAAAAGTGGCTATACTTATACCGGCTATTACAATGCCAAGCTATGCGATGCCGTATTTAATATTTCGGCAGGAGCAAAATCGGTATCCATCATGTGGAATATCATACGTCTGGCCGATTTGTATTTGTATTATGCCGAAGCAGCTAATCGTGCATGGGGTCCTACGGCAGCGCCACAAGGCATAGCCGGTTTTAGCATGACTGCTGTACAGGCTGTAAACAAAGTACGCGAACGTGCAGGAATGCCCGCTTTTGATGGCAGTAAAACATGGTTAGTGCCCGGAGATGCCAACGCATTTGAGCAGAAAATACGCAACGAAATACGTATTGAAACAGCATTCGAAGAAAAAAGATATTACGATTTGAGACGTTGGAAAATTATGCTTGATCCTGAAGTATTGGTTCAAAAAGGAGTTTATATTAAAAAAATATCCGGCTCTGCATTTCAGTACACAATTGTTACTTGTCCCGAAAATCTTCAGCTCAAGTGGCAGGAACGTCATTATTTATTTCCAATACCTCGTACCAATGTGGAATTGGGGCCAAACTTTACTCAAAATCCGGGTTGGTAATATTTTTCGAAAACCGGAAATCAAGCTATAAGATTGAAATAATATAAAGAATAACATCTATGAGATATTCAACAATAAAAATATTCGGAGTGCTAACTCTTATCGGTGCATTATTTGCTTCGGCATTAAATGCCCAAAATAAACCCGATACAACAGTGCTGGAAAAATCGCATAAAATAAATGTGATTTTCGGCAAACAAGACCCTGCCCGATTTGTAGGGAATACGGCTGCATTGAACGGTGCTGACCTGACAACTTATCCTGCTTCAACAATTTTTGAAGCAATGGCTGGTAAACTTCCCGGGGTTTTTATTCTTCAAAACAATGGAAATCCCGATGAATCGAATTTCGATACCTATATTCGTGGAAACCTCGGAGGATACATTGTGTTGGTTGATGGTGTTGAACGCGCACTTACGTCGTACGATCAGGGACAAATAAGCGAGATTCGTGTATTGAAAGACCCTGTAACCAAAGCCATGTATGGTGGACGAACCAATAGCGGCATTATTATGGTTACAACCAAACGCGGTGCTCAGGGAAAAGCCAAATTCAGCACTATTATTCAGCAAGGTGTAAAATTGCCTACAGCATTGCCAGAGTATATGAACTCGTACGACTATGCCACTAACTACAACAAAGCCCTGATGAACGATAACAATGGAGTTTTACCAACCGGCAAGGGTGAATATTCACAGGAGGCTTTAGATGCATATTTGTATAAAACATCACCCATACAATATCCCGATGTGGATTATTACGGTCAGTTTTTAAATAAATACATGAATTACAGTCGTGCTGCCATTGAGTATTCGGGTGGTAATGCCAAAACAAATTATTATGTGTATGGCAGTTACAAAAGCGAAGGAAACTACGAAGCTTACGGCGATAAAAAGCGCAATATGCAAACCTTTAATTTACAGGGAAATGTAAATTCGCAATTTTCGGACGATATTAAACTGCAAGCCAATTTGGCTACAATTTTAGGTGAGAAACAATTGCCCGGAAACTTTAGCTTTAGTTCACTGTCGTCGCGCTATCCGAATGCATATCCAATTTTTCTAAAAGCCGGAACCGACACCGTTGGAGGAACTTCTACCTGGCTTGATAATCCGTATGCAGCGCAAGCACTCAGTGGATATCAGCGCGAAACAGCTTTGCGGGTACAGTCGGATATTAGTCTGAATATCAACCTGAAAGGCTTATTGAAAGGTTTAAGTTGGCAACCTACCTTTTCGTTCGATATTTACCACATGCAAAATTTAAGTAAAATTAATACCTATGGTGTTTACAAAGCTCAATCGTTTGATTTTGATGGCAATGTAACCTCAATTCAAACTTTGCGCGAAGAGAAAAAAGCAACTTCACAATCGATGGGTGCCAATGCATATACACAACGTTGGGCGTTTGCCAACACACTAAATTACGACCGAACATTTGGTAAACATGCAGTTACTGCCGATTTATTCTATTTTATGTCCGAACTCAATACTGCCGCCGAATTGTACGATTACAAACGTCAGAATCTTGGGTTGCGTGTAAATTATTCTTTTGCAAATAAATACAGCATTGAGGCTGTAGCAAATTACAGCGGTTCGCAAATTATGGCTCCCGACAAACGTTTTAAGACATTTCCTGCTGTAGGTGCCGGTTGGACTGTATCCAACGAAGATTTCCTGAAAAACAACAAGGTTGTGAGTTTTTTGAAAATAAATGCCTCGTGGGGTATTATGGGCGACGATAACCTGGCACCAAACCTCTGGCGACAAACATGGTATTACAATAAATTTGCTCCCAATACCTATGTTTTTAATACGGCATCGGCTGGCACAACCACCAATATCGTACGTCCGGGAAGCGATGTGATTGAATGGCCAAAAATGCGCGAAACAGACTTAAGTCTCGAAGCTAAGCTTTTTAACTCAATAGCTTTGAAAGTGTCGTATTTCGATTATTTGTCGTTCGACCAGATTACAAAACCAAACAATGTTATACCGGCTATTAGTGGAGGTTCGGTGTTTATTCCCGAAATGAATTATGGCAAAACAGGCTTAAAAGGGTTTGAAGCCGAAATTATGTACAGTGGCAATATTCAGGATTTTAAATACTCCGTAGCCGGAAACATTACTTATGGCAAAACCCGCAAAATTGCCTTCGACGAATTGCCTGACCCACGCTATACAACCGTAGGCGATGCCAACGACGATATTCGGGGTTATCATGCTATAGGTTTTTATACACAGGAAGATATTAATAATGTGTTGGCAGGAACTATGGCGGCACCGGGTTATATGGACCCCAAAGACCTGAAAGTGGGCAATATAATTTACGATGACCGTAACGGCGATAAAGTGCTTAATTCGTACGACCGCATTGTAATTGGCAATGCCATGCCCCGCATGATGTACACCGGAAATCTGAAAATGGAATACAAAGGTATTGAATTATACGCACTTATTTTGGGATATGGTGGATATAAAACTTATTTGAATAGTTATTTCCAGAATTATTCAACCCGTAAATATTCTACTGCCAGCAACTCGGTTTTACCTAATGGCAATGTGCATCCAATGCTTACAGCGGGTGCTGGCACAAACGATTTTCAGACAGGTTCGGATTATTGGACTGCCGATGCGGGATTTATGAAACTTCAAAATGTGGCTTTATCATATTCATTCCCAAAACAATGGGTAAAAGCATTGAAAATGTCGGAATTGAAAGTTTCGCTTTATGGAACAGATTTACTGACGTTTTCAAAAATAAAATCGCTTGATCCGGAATCGTTGGATGCGGGTATCAGTAATTATCCATTGTTCAGCACCTATGCAGCTGGTTTATCTATTTCATTCTAATAATTAAGTATATAAAAATTATGAAACTAAATCATTTAAAATACATTTCGATAATTGCTTTGATTGCTGGATTTTCGGCCTGTTCCGATTTTATGGAGCCAACCAAAGACAATTATGTGGGCGAAAGCGACTTAATGAAATCGAAAGATTATTTTGTGGGTGTATTATATCGTGCCTATTTGGGTATTCCCAATCGAATAAATTTAATTTACGAAGCAGCTACCGATAATTTGATTGCCAACAACGAAAATTCAATTACATCCAAAGCTGCCAAAGGTGGCATTTCAGCTCAAACAAATCCATTGGGCGATACCTGGGCAACTGATTATACATATATCAACTATATAAACTGGTACATCGACCACATGGTACTCGATTTTTCGAAACCACTTCCTACGCCTGTTAAGTTTAACGATGATAAAACCACCAATTTGCGCATGTTTTATTATACGCTTGGCGAAGCATATTTTTTGCGGGCCTGGTATCAGTTCGATTTACTACAGAAATATGGTGGCGTGGCTGCCGATGGTAAAGCGTATGGCTATGTAATACGTACCCATTTTTACAACGAAACCGAAAATCTGAATGTTGCCCGCAATACCTACGAAGACTGTGTGGAGCAAATTGTGGCCGATTGCGATAGTGCTTTTGCACATTTACCACTCGATTATTCAAAGGATGGAAGCTCAGGTGGAACCATTGCCGATGGGCTGCAATCGGATGCCGGTCATGCTTCGGGCTTAGCTGCCAAAGCGCTAAAAGCCAAAACATTGCTGTATGCTGCCAGTCCGGCCTATAATACTGCTAACGACGTACAACGCTGGAAAGATGCTGCCAAAGCGGCGCAGGAAGCTATTCAATTGTCGGGAGGTAGTGTGGCATTGCTTACTTATGCCAATTACTTTAATAAAAACAACCTGAATAATGGCAACTTTACCAACAAGGATATTTTCTTCCGCGGACCAATAAACTCGGCTGTATCAACCCTGGAGCGGGAAAACTTCCCACCACGCCTACAAGGTAACGGAACCTATAATCCTACACTTAATCTGATTAATGCATTTCCGAAAAGTGATGGATTTCCGGCTTCAGAGGCATCTACGGTAACGCTCGACCCATTGAATCCGCATCTCAATCGCGATCCGCGTTTGGATAATTTTATTGCCCGTAATGGCGAAACATTTGCAGGAATAACGCTGGCAACGAATACCGATGGTAACGATGCATTTGGCAAACAACAAAACAATACCCGCACAGGTTATTATATGCAGAAACTGCTCGATACCGATGTGCGTTTTACCACACCTACTGTTACCACTACAATGGCACCTATTCTGTTGGGTAAACCCGAATTGTACCTCAACTTTGCTGAGGCTGTATTTATGGCTACCGGCGATATGAACAGCACAACGTATGGTTATACACCAAAAGAAATAGTACGACGAATTCGCGAACGCGCTTTTGGTAGTGGCCCATCCACAAAAGATAAATACTACATTATTGGTAATAAAATTACAAATACCACATTTCTCGATTTTGTGAAGAACGAGCGCCGCTTAGAATTGTGTTTCGAAGACCACCGATTTTGGGATATGCGCCGCTGGTGTAATGGTAAAGATGATGTGGCTTCTCTTACATTTCCTGTCAATGGAATTTACACCACAACACCTATCGAAACACGTACTTTCAAATCGCCTTATATGCCAGTCCCTTATGGCGAAACATTGAAAGCAAGCAACTTACAGAATAATGCAGGATATTAGTGGATTAGAAAATAAAAGAATAAGAAATTAAAAAATCAGGAGAATATGAAACTATATAAATTAATTATTGTGCTAATTGCGATAGCGTTAAATGCTGCAAGTTGTGCCTACGACGACAGTTATTTAGATGCCAAACTGCCTAAGAACATGGCTTATTTTGCTTCGCTAAAAGAATATCATCGTACATTGGTGGTTGGCGAGGGCTTACGATTTAAAATTGGGGCTGCTATGGCTGGCGAATTAAACAATAATGCCGACAGAACGGTGGATTTTAAACTCGGTTCGGCGGTGGCTTTTCCGGTCGAAGATTTGGTACATGTGCCTCTGCAAACTGACTATTATAATTATAACACATTAACCGGAACTTCGGGTTTGGTTCAGGCAACCATACCTAAAGGCTCGTTTATTGGTTATTTTTCAGTGGTGATGGATTCCGTTAAATTTCTGAATCATCCATTGGCTATGTTGTCGGCCTCGCAAACAAAATTCCTGACATTGCCGGTTAAAATTGTGAGCACTTCGTTGGATTCGGTTAACATAGCAAACGACTCGATAACCGTTAAAGTACGCTACATGGCCGGAACTGATGGCTATTATTTGTATAAAAACTCGATTACCAAAAAATTAAACGGAAACACGGTTGGGACTGCAATTACCGAAAACTATGCCAGCGAAAGTGATGAACAATCGTGGCGATTAACAACAGCCGGCCCTTTTACAGTGGAAGTAGCTTCGGCAATTGCCGAAAAAACTACTTCGGGATTAAAGTTTAATCTTACAGTTGTAACATCAGGAATCAGCTATCAATCCATAGCCGGTCAAGCAGTAATAGAAGCTAACGGACCAAGCACTTACGATAAAACTACACGCGATTTTATATTGAATTATACCTATAAAAAAGCAGGAAATGATACCGTCTATCATGTAAACTCTAACCTTATTTTCCGTAATCGAATGCGCGATGGCATTAACGAGTCAAGAGAATATTTGAATAAATTGTAGAAAGAACAAAGAACAAAGACCTGAAACACGAAACACGAAACACGAAACACGAAACACGAAACACGAAACAAAAAAAATATCAGTCTAACTAAAAACTAATAAAAGAATGAAAACAAAACGACTTTTTACAGCACTTTTGTGCTTAGCTGCGTTTGCTTTGGTTGCAAATGCAAAAACAATTTACGTGAGTTATAATGGTAGTAATACTAACAACGGATTATCATGGGCTACAGCAGTTTTAAACCTCGACACTGCCAAAGTGCGTGCAGCTGCAGGTGATAATATCTGGGTACAGGGCGATGTAGATGGTGTATCAGGGTATAATTTATATACAAGAACATCAACCGAAGCAGGTCAGGGAAAGGAAGCGCTTAGCTTTGCAGATTTAAATGTATTCGGCGGTTTTAAAGGGGATGAAACAAGTCTTTCACAACGTCAGTTAATTGACGTGGACGGCAATGCTATAGTAGAACCTTGGGAATTTAAGTATCCTACACGTATTATTTTCGATTTATCTAACGGAGCACGTGCTTTTGTGTGTGGTGGACAAACAAACACCCGCATAGTAGATGGTTTAGAATTTTGGATGCCTACCAATTACGATTTCTCAACAGTTGCAACTGAAGTACAGTTGTTTGTAATTGGTCCAAATACAGCATTCAAGAATTGTACTATCAAAGATGCTTTTTTGAAAACAAATAATGCATCACTTCGCCCCTTTGTTTGGAATAAAGGACGTATGGAATACTGTTTGGTTCAGAATAATACGGTTACAGGTGTATTTACGGGCACTACAGATAATCAATTTTCACCTCTTATTGAGCTATTACATCAACAAAAATTGACTGATATAACTCCCGGCATTATAGGTTGTGTGATTCGAAACAACAAAACAATTGCCGATTTCAGTAACTCTACGCTCACTACATTAGCCGGTCGCCAAAGAGGTTTATTGATTTATATAAATATGCATGACCCTGCAAAAGGTACACCTTCTTCAATTGCTAACAATTTGATTTACAATAATGAATGTTCGTACATTAAATCAGCAACTTCGCCTGCAACAACCAATGGTGGTATGTTTGGAACTGGATTTAATAACGGTACAGGGCCATCAACGGTATATATTATTAACAATACCATAGCTTATAATAAAATAAGCAACCTCGGTGCTAACTTGATGTTGATTAATGCTGGTGCAACTTATTATCCCAACATTATCAATAACGTTTATTATAAAAATGTAAGATCATTGAATGGTTCTCCGGTTGATCCTACAACAGTGGAAATTGCAAGTTCAAATTCAGTTTTAGGTAATATTTTTAATAATTATGCTACAGGTAAGTCATATTACAACAATCCAGCAGCACCCAAAAGAATAGCAGGCAATGTAACCTTTGAAACAGGAGCTGCCGACAAAGCATTATTTGTGAATCCAACAACAACAGCCGGTGTATTAAGCGATGATTCTTACTTGAAAGCCAACTGGAGTCTTCAAACAGGTTCATTCCTTGTTGGTAAAGGTGTAGCTGCAAATCAGAATGATACTGTAGCTGCTGCCGTTGCTGCTAACTTAAAAGATTTCTCGGGTCGTTCGTATGCCACATTTAGGGCTGTGGGTGCTTTCGAAGAAGGTTCAGTTAGTACTGTAATCCCGCCAACAGGTATTAATAATCCGATAATCAGAAATGTAAACTTTGTATTACCTGCTAATGGCGGCATTAAATTAACCGAAAATGGCAATGTTCAGGTAATTTCGATGGTGGGTCAGGTGCTTCATTCGTCAAAAGTGGAAGCAGGACAGCTAATCAGCTTGCAAAAAGGCATTTATGTTGTAAGGTTGCAATCAGCCAAAGGTTTATTTGTTCAGAAAATAATGTTGTAATTTCTATATTTCCTGCGGTTGCGAATTCATTGCAACCGCAGGAATAATTCAAAGCAATGAGAAAGTTTATATTACCCGTTTTAATTGGTTTTCTTTTCCTGTTTTCCAATTCGCTAAAATCAGCTGAATTGGAATCGAAAAAAAATGCCCGATTCATTCCCAAAGATACCACATGGAAATCCCTTTCCATTCGTGAGAAAATAGGGCAAACCATGGTGATGCTTCCCGACCGGAAAGCTGAGCTGAAACTTGGAAATGGAACACTCGATGGTTTCTTCAGAAACTATCCTGTAGGTGCTTTTTTCATGGGTTATAAACTTTTCGATGGCGTAAAAAGCGAGGATAGAACTGAACATTTGCGAAAAGCGGTTGTAGAATACCAACAGGCAAGTCGGCTTCCGCTCATTATGCAGGAAGATTACGAAACAGGACTTGGATTGCCCAGCATGACTGCTTTTCCGCGCGAAATGTCGATTGGTGCAACCAACAACGAAAAAATGGCGTATCAATACGGCGAAGGTGTTGCTATCGAATCGCGTTCGGTAGGTGTAAACTGGGTGTTACATCCTGTATGCGATTTGAATCTGAATCCGTTTAATCCCATTGCCAATACCCGTTCCATTTCCGATAATCCTGACAAAGCAATTCGTTTACTGAAACAGCAAGTCAATGGTTTACAGCAAAATGGTGTGGCAGCTACCATCAAGCATTTTCCGGGCGATGGCGTGGATTACCGCGACCAACATTTGCTTACCAGTTGTAATTCGCTGTCCAAAGCCGATTGGGATAAAACATTTGGGAAAGTGTATAGCAGTCTTATTCAGCATGGTGTGGCCTGTATTATGCCCGGACATATTTCGTTGCCTGCTTATCAGAAAACAAAAATCAATGGATTTTATCCGCCTGCAACTTTATCCCACGAATTATTGACAGATTTATTAAAGGGAAAACTTGGCTTTAAGGGCGTAATTGTTTCCGATGCATTGGTAATGGCTGGTTTCAGGGGTTATTACAAATCAAACGTAGAGAGCGAAATAAAAAGTTTCGAAGCTGGTGTGGATATGATGTTGTGGCCTTCGTACGAATTTATGGATTCGGTGGAAATGCGTATCAAACGGGGCGAAATACCCATAAGCAGACTCAACGATGCTGTACAGCGGGTGTGGGCAATGAAAGAGCGTTTTGGATTGTTGAAAAAAGACCGTGAATTGATTAAACCAATTAGCGCTGATGAAATTTCAAAATTCGACAAAGTAGCGCAGGATATTGCTGATAATGCGATTACACTTGTTCGCGATACAAAGAAATTGTTACCATTAAATCCGGCCAAAAAGGAGAAAATATTAATGGTCGGTATGGCAGCTTCGTGTGTTCGTGGCAATTATCCTACCCAACAAATTATAAAATTGCAAAAAGAACTGATTGCAAAAGGATTCAATGTTGATTTTCAGAGTGATATATTGTATGAACGTTCGTTCTGGTCGGACGAACTTACCGATAAATACGATAAAGTGATATTTGTGGCTAACCGCTATTTTCATTATCCACCGGGGCCGCTTCAGTTTTGGGACAATCAGGCACAAACGGTGTGGTGTATCAATTCCACCGACAAATCGAAAGTTATTTTCGTTTCGCTGGGTTCGCCTTATCACACCAACGAATATTTTGAGCGGGTTAGCACCATTATCAATGCGTATTCGTGCGACGATTCAACAATACGCTCGGTTGCAAAAGCACTTTCGGGTGAGTTGATAATGACAGGAACTTCGCCTGTAAATCTGAATTTGGATGATGTGTTTGACATGAAAGCAAGAATAAAAAATATTATTAAATAACAGGATTATGCGATTTCAATTTCCGATACTATCGTTGTTGCTTATTGGTTTGGCTGCTTGTGGCACCGAAGCTAAATTAGTTACTTCCATAACAGTAAAAAGCACATCTGATTCAATAATAACCAAAGGTGGTACGCTACAAATGGCAGCTCAGGTTGAACCTGCTGATGCCGAAATTCGTACTGTGCTTTGGGCTGTAAATAACACACAGGGAGCTGCTACTATTAGCACTGATGGGTTACTCACTGCCGGTGGCGATGGAACTGTAACTGTACGTGCTACAGCTATGGATGGAACAGGTGTAAAAGGACAGAAAAATATTCTGATAAAAAACCAGTATAAAACAGAAGCCCGCGACCCGTATTTATGGCCATTTGCTCAAAATTCCATTTGGAACATGCCTATTGGCAGCAATGCCACTTACACTCCGGCAAATTTGGAAATGCCTACCAAAGGAATGCTTACGCTCGATGAAGATTATATTGTGCTTACGCCCGATGTCCCTGATATGAAAGTGTATTGGTGTAGTGTTCGTTGGGGCGAAGGCGACCGCTGTACGCCCAATCAACCACTGAATTTGCAGGCCAACGTGCCTATCCCACAAAGTTTTGTGGTAAGTCCAACTACTTGGGATGGTACAAAGCCAAACGCAGGTATTGCGGTGTTGCTCAAAGATAAACGTACAATATGGCAATCGCAACCTTTTGCGCATTGTACTCAGGGTGGCGATGCCACAACGGGCTATGTGTATGCCGATAATCAGGATTTATATGGGCAGGGATATTATGGTTCGCATGGAGGTTCGCGACTTTCGGTTTTGGGTGGTTCAATCCGTAATCATGAACTTTCGCCTACTTCGGGTCCCATTCGTCACGCCATTAAAATGAATATTTGCGGCAAAAAGAATTTGTATTACGATGCTGTGAATAAAGGTTTTCGCTGGCCGGCATTGGCTGCCGATGCTGCTGCACCTACCGATTATGGCAAAGATCGTACAACTCCGGCAGTTCCCGATTGCCGAATGGGTGCATTAATGGCAATTCCGGCAAAAGTAACAATCGAATCGTTAGGCCTCGAAACTCAACCGGCTAAAATGATAGCTCAGGCATTGCAGGATTATGGTGGTTATGTGGTGGACGATACAGGCTGGGATGTTTTTGCTATCGAAACCGAATGGGGACCAAACGGCAGATTCAGAGATGAATTTAAGAAAAATTGGGGCTTCGACTTTGTAGTTAGCATGAGTCAGGCAACTTCTACACAGTGGGGACGCGATATTGTGAAGATTTACAAAGCGTTGAATATTGTAACAAATAACTCGGCAACATCCATTGGCGGTGGAGGTACTCCTCGTCAGGAATTGGCACCGCCATTCAAACAATAATTTTTTTTAGAGTAAATAAAAAGAGACTGTTTCATAGTTAAGCAAATTGCTGTTGATTTTTAATAATTTATAAAGATGAGAAAACTGATTTTTAATATTTGCGTGTTAACGATAAGCTTAACAGCGCATGCACAAAGTAAAACAATTGAAATCCCGCTTGAAATTGGGGAAAAAGTATGGTCGGGCATCGTGAACGAAGGAAGTAATATGCCTGTGAATCACGGTAAATCATTCGAATTGTATGGCGATAATTTTGGCAATCAGGTACAGCCCTTATTGCTGACAAGCAAAGGCCAATATGTGTGGAGCGAAGACCCGTTTAAATTTCAGATTCTTAATAACAAACTAATTATCAGCAACGTAATAAGTAAAATTGAAAGCGGTAGAATTGGAAAATCGCTTTCGGAAGTGCGTGAATATGTATCGCGGACTTTTTTTCCCGCTTCGGGAAAAATGCCGGATAAATTGCTTTTTTCTGCTCCGCAATACAACACCTGGATTGAATTACAATATGATCAGAATCAAGAAGATATACTGGAATATGCCCGCAATATTCTGGCAAATGGTTTGCCGGCTGGTGTGCTTATGATTGACGATACATGGCAAGAAGCTTATGGTGTGTGGAATTTTCATCCAGGTAGATTTTCAGATCCTAAAAAAATGATTGACGAGTTGCATGCAATGGGTTTCAAAGTTATGCTCTGGATTTGTCCGTTTGTAAGCCCCGACCAATACCAAATATGCCGCGAAATTGGCAAAGGCAAAGGCTTTTTGATGCAACGAAATCAAACGGGAGGAACTTATGCGCAAGCAAAACAACCGGCATTGATAAACTGGTGGAATGGATATTCACATGTGCTGGATTTTACAAA
>CAYXQZ010000050.1:7327-18847 GCA_964466415.1 uncultured Paludibacter sp. | reverse complement strand
TAATCTAGTTTTCTTTTAAAATTGGTGAAAATGAATTTCAAACAAGTATCAATCGGTCTCTTTTTAATGCTGACATCGACGTTTGTCAATAGCTATGGGCAGCAAAAAAATTCTCAATTTGTAAATCCATTTATAGGCACTGGTGGGCACGGTCATACTTTTCCGGGAGCCGTTAGTCCGTTTGGCATGGTGCAACTTAGTCCTGACACACGTATGGCGGGTTGGGATGCTTGTTCGGGTTATCATTATTCCGATAGTACCATCATCGGTTTTTCACATACTCATCTTAGCGGTACTGGCATAGGTGATTATGGCGATATTTTATTAATGCCTACTGTCAATTGCCAATTGATGGAACGTGGTGATGAAGCAATTCCACGTTCCGGTTATCGTTCAAAATTTTCGCACAAAACTGAAAAAGCTTATCCCGGTTATTATGCTGTAATGTTGGAGGACTATAATGTAAAAGCCGAACTCACAGCCACTCAACGTGCCGGTTTCCATAGATACACTTTTCCAAAAACGGAGAATGCAGCCTTGGTTTTAGATTTGAACCACAGTTTGCAAAATCACAGGAATACCATAATAAAACTGAAAATTATCAGTGATACCGAAATTGAGGGAATGAAAAACACCAATGGGTGGGCTAAGGACCATTCTGTCTATTTTTATGCGAAATTCTCCAAACCTTTTCGTGCAAAAGTATTTGAAAACGAAAGAGTAGTATCACAAAAGGAAATATCAGGAACCAATGTAAAAGCTTTACTCCAATTTGCTACCACCGACAAAGAAAAGGTAATGGTAAAAGTGGGTATTTCTGCTGTTGATGCTACAGGGGCAAGAAAAAATTTAGAACAGGAAATTCCGGAGTGGAATTTTGATGCACTTGTGAAAGAAACAAATGCACGATGGGACGCTGAATTGTCCAAAGTTCAGATAGAAACCAAAAATGAAAATCAGAAAAAGATTTTTTATACCGCACTTTATCATGCAGCCATAAGTCCCAATCTGTTTGTGGATGTTGATGGACGTTATCGTGGACAGGATAAATCGATACATATTAGCAAAGAAAAAGAGTATTATACTGTCTTTTCGTTATGGGATACTTTTCGTGCTTTTCATCCATTACAAACAATCATTGCGCCTGAACGAAACGAAGCCTTTATACGTACCTTGTTGAGAAAGTATGATGAAGGAGGTTATCTGCCTATGTGGGATTTGTCATCAAATTATACGGGTTGTATGATTGGTAATCATGCTATATCCGTGATTGTGGAGGCTTATATGAAAGGTAACCAGAATTTTAATGTTCAAAAGGCGTTTGAGGCATGTGTAAAAGCATCTAAATATCAACGGTTGAACAATGGCAATATTGATTCAAAGATTTATGAAAATCAGTTTATGCCTATCTCTAAACTGTACAAAGACTCCATTGGATATTGCCCTGCCGATAAGGATAATGAATCTGTGGCTAAAGGTTTGGAGTATGCTTATAACGATTGGTGTATAGCTCAGTTTGCCAAAGCACTTGGAAAAAACAAAGAATACAATGAGTTTTCTAAAAAAGCTACGTTTTACAAAGCATACTTCGATAAGAATGTAGGTTTTATGCGTGGTAAAATGTTGAATGGCAATTGGAACCCAATATTTAACCCAAAAATGTCGAATCACCGAAACGATGATTATTGCGAAGGAAACGCCTGGCAATGGTCGTGGTATGTAATGCAGGATGTGAATGGTTTAATTGAACTACACGGAGGCAAAAAGGGATTCATCAATAAATTAGATTCACTTTTCTCAGTTTCGTCAGAACAATTAGGTCAGGCATCAAGCGATATATCAGGTTTGATAGGACAATATGCACACGGCAATGAGCCGAGTCATCACATTACTCATTTGTATAATTATGTAGGTCAACCTTGGAAAATCCAACAATTGGTGGATAGCATTCAACAATCACTGTATTTCAATGATCCAAACGGATTGGCTGGAAATGAAGATTGTGGTCAAATGTCGGCCTGGTATGTATTAAATGCAATTGGCTTTTATCCTGTTTGCCCTGCAAGTGCCGAATATACTTTAGGTAGACCCTTGTTCGATAAAGTAACAATTCCTCTCGCAAAAGGTAAGAAAATAGAAATTATTTCAACTAATAATACTGCAAAAAACAAATATATCCAACATGTCAAATTTAATGGCGTGGCACTTAATACTCCCATTCTTAAACATAAAGATTTGATGGCAGGGTCAAAAATTGAAATTGAAATGGGAAGTACTCCCAATCTGAATTGGGGAGTTAAATGAAACGAAATCTAACAGACAAGAATAGTCATATACAAAATACGATATTATGCAAGGATTTTTAAAAACAGTGATAACTGGATACATACTTACATGTACTCTAATTAATGTTTCTGCTCAAGAAGATTTTACAAAATACGTTGACCCCAGAATTGGTAATGTTTCACAACTTTTGGTGCCCACTTTTCCAACTTTTAGTTTGCCGAATCAAATGCTTCGGATGTTCCCGACAAAACCCGATTACATTGCCGATCAGGTAAGTTCATGGCCTTTACAGGTTGAAGGGCATCGCGATAAAGGTATAATGAATTTAAAAGTATCGGTAGGTGCTATTAATAATGATAGTTGGAATAGTAAAATGACCATCGACCACGACCAAGAAACTGTTCGTCCGTGGCTATATTCAAGCTTTTTAATAGATGATAATATTACATTGAGTTTTACACCTTCGAAAAAAAGCGCCATCTATAAAATTGACTTCCCTTCATCAGCTTCCAAAAACATTCTTATTTCGGGATCAGATAAAATGATTGCTGCCGTGTTGGGGAATAATTCATTTAGTATTCATGAAACATTAGTTTACAAAGTGAGAGGCGTTGAACCTGTTATGCGTTACACATCAGTGTATTGTTATGCAGAACTTACTGATAGTAATGGGAATGCTATAAAAAGCCTTGCAGTTAATGCGAAAAGCAATAAAGTGTCAATCACATCTGCATTTGCAGCGGAACAGACAGTGTTATTAAAATATGCCATTTCGTATATAAGTGTTGAGCAAGCAAAGAAAAATTTTGAAATAGAAATTGCCAATAAAAACTTTGATCAAACGGTTGAACTTGGTAAGCAGGCTTGGGAGAAAGTGATTAATCAGATTGAAGTTACGGGTGGAACAACCACTCAAAAGCGTTCGTTTTACACTTCGCTGTACCGTACCTACGAACGCATGGTAGATATAAATGAATATGGACAATATTATAGTGGTTACGATGGCAAAGTTCATAAAAGCGACCGCCCATTTTTTGTCGACGATTGGGTTTGGGATACTTATCTTGCTAAACATCCACTAAATTCGATTTTGAACCCTGCAATGCAGAGCGACCAGCTCGATTCTTATGTGAAAATGTACGAGCAAAGTGGTGGGCTACCTACCTTCCCACAAGTGTATGGCAATCATCTGTGTATGAATGGGTATCATTCCGCAGCACTTTTTATAGATGCTAAACGCAAAGGCATACAAGGATTTGATATGGAAGAAGCTTATGAAGGTGTTAAAAAGAACCTGACTGAATTTACATTCTTACCATGGAGACAGGGACATAAAAAGGTTTCGATTGATTATTTTTACGATAAAAATGGCTTTTACCCCGCCCTGCATCCGGGTGGATTGGAGACGGAACCTATGGTAGATGCATTTGAAAAAAGACAATCGGTGGCAATTTCTTTAGGTATGAGTTACGATGCCTGGTGTTTAGCTCAAATGGCTAAAGAGCTAAACAAAGAAGATGATTATAAAAAATACTCAGAACTATCAAATAACTACAAAAAACTTTGGCATCCTGAAATGCAGCTTTTTATGCCAAAAGATGAAAAAGGGGATTGGATCATGATTAATCCCAAATTAGATGGAGGTCCCGGATTTCGCGATTATTACGATGAAAATAATGGTTGGACGTATGCCTGGCAGGTTCAACACGATATTGAAGGATTAATCGGTTTGTTGGGCGGCAAACAAAAAGCCGAAGAACGGCTTGATCAACTATTTCGTGAACCATTAGATATGTTGAAACAAATGTATTTGAATGAAGCACCTGATGCAACGGGTCAGGTGGGGCAATATGTTATGGGTAATGAACCATCTTTTCATATACCTTACTTATACAATTATTTTGGAGCACCGTGGAAAACTCAAAAACGTATTCGTTTTCTGCTTGACGTGTGGTTTAAAGATACTCTCTTTGGAATTCCGGGTGATGAAGATGGTGGTGGCATGTCGGCTTTTGTTGTATTCTCATCTTTGGGATTTTATCCGGTAACTCCGGGACTACCAATTTATACAATTGGTAGTCCACTTTTCGAAAAATCAACAATAAAATTATCAAACAATAAAACCTTTACAATACTTGCAAAAGGTTGTAGTAATACCAATAAATATATTCAAAAAGCCTATTTTAACAACGCTGAAATTAATACACCCTTTTTCACGCATAAACAGCTAATGGCGGGTGGAACATTAGAATTAATAATGGCCGATAAACCCAATAAAAAATGGGGTGTAAACAATTAAAGAAAAGACAGAAACCCGCCATTCGCGGATGTTTTTATACTGAAAATAAAAGTATTAATGTAACTTTATTCAATAATTAATTGACTATATCTATTTTTGTCTTTTGATTATTAATGAATCATGTAAAAATTAAATTCTAATAATATTAAATCTATGAATCACAAAATTAAGTTTCACTTCACAATTCTGCTGTTTTTACTGGCTAATATGCTAATTTACAGCCAAAACAATTCTCCAAACTTGGTAAAAGGAGTTGTATTGGATGAAGAGAATAATCCAATAATCGGGGCTAATATTATTGTTAAAGGTAAATCAAACGGAACTATAACAGACTTTGATGGCCGATTCAAAATCAATGCTCCATTAAAATCAGTGCTGTTGATTAGTTTCATCGGATACAAACAACAAGAGTTTGAGATTAAGGATAAGTTTGATTTGAAAATTGTCATGGAACAAGACAGCAAAATTATTGATGAAATTGTAGTTGTGGGGTATGGCACTCAAAAGAAAGTTAATCTCACAGGTTCTCTGGCATCAATATCTGCCACCGAAATGGAGAAAACTGCTTCTGTTGATGCTGTAAATACGCTTACTGGTCGTGTGCCCGGTGTACGTGTAGCGCAATATTCAAGTGAACCCGGAACCTATGATACCAATATTGATATTCGCGGATTTGGCACACCGCTTTATATTATCGATGGAGTAGAGCGCAGCAAAGAGGAATTCTCACGCTTATCGAGTTACGAAATAGACAATGTTTCCATTTTGAAAGATGCATCGGCAGCTATTTACGGTGTGAAGGCAGCAAATGGCGTCGTTTTAATTACAACAAGAGCAGGAAGCAAAGCCAAAACGAAGGTTAGTTACAATGGAAGATATGGTTCTGTGAATATTACATCGTTCCCCGAAAAAAGTGATGCTGCACAATATGCGGAATTGTGGAACGAAAAAACCATGAATGCGGGTATAATACTAGCTGATTATTTTACCAGAAAGGCTGATTTGATTGCTACGTTAAAATATAGTCCAGAAACAATTGAAAAATACAGAACAGGTGAACTCCCATCAACGGATTATTTGGGTTTGATTTTTAAAAATCAGGCTTTTCAACAACAACATTCAATTTCGATTGATGGCGGAACCGATGCTACTCAGTTTTTTGTAACAATGGGTTATTACAGAGAAGAAGGCTTATATACCTCCAATGACCTTTCGTCCGAAAAATATAATTTCCGCTTAAATCTAAATAATCAACTCACCAAATCACTGAAATTGAATGTGAATTTGGGCTATATCAATACAATAAAAGAAAGTCCTTATCGTGATTTAATGTCGATATTCAAGCCTACCATTTCAGCTTTGCCAATGGAAGGACCTTATGCAAACAACAATCCAAATTATCTTGCTTCCTTCACCAATTCTTACGAAAATCCGCTGGCATTAATTGAAAAAGATATTTCAGGTTTTCAACAGAATAATGAAAAATTCCTACAATCAAACTTTGAATTGGTGTGGACTGTGCCTTATGTGAAAGGGTTAATTGCCAGGGGTCGTTTCAGTTATGATTATATCAACCGTTTCAGCAAAGCATTTCGAAAGCCATATCAATTGTACAAATACGATGCTGCTACTGATGAATATAATGGAGTAACCTACAATACTCCTGCCAATGTAAGTGAAATCACGGGTCAAAATACTCGCAAAAATACCCAGTTATCGTTGAATTATAACAAAAAGATAAATAACAAGCATAATATTGCAGCTTTGTTATTATACGAACAGATTAAATTGGATGTACTCTCTGCTGAAGCTTCTACAGATGTTAAAGTGGATTTGATTCCAGACCTAAGTTCGGGCATTAAATCAACCAATAGCGTTGGGTCCAGTTTTGCATCGACCTCTAAACAAAGCTTTGTAGGCAGACTAAATTACGATTATTTGGGTAAGTATTTATTGGAAGTCAGTGCCCGATACGATGGTTCTTCAAAGTACCCTGTGAATAATCGTTGGGGGCTTTTCCCGGCTGTATCAGCAGGATGGCGTGTGTCGGAAGAGAAATTCATTAAAAAGAATTTGAGTTTTGTAGATAATTTCAAAATTAGGGCTTCCTGGGGAAAATTAGGAGATGATGCTGCTGCCGATAACCAATTTCAGGCAGGTTATTATTATCCTTCTACTGGTTACATGTTTGGTTCAGAATGGGTTTCAGGATACGATATTCAAAACCTTGCAAATCCAAACTTAACGTGGTACACTTCACAAATGACAAATGCCGGTTTTGATCTTTCGTTTTGGAAATCGAAGTTTACGATGAGTCTTGACTATTTTGAAAGAACTCGTGAAGGATTATTGGCTTATCGCAACCTATCAATACCTAATTATTTTGGAGCCACGTTGCCACAAGAGAATTTGAATGGTGACAAAACTTCGGGTTTTGAATTGGTTTTGGGTCATAAGAACAGGATAGGAAAACTGACTTACGGTATTGAGGGGAATGTAACCTTCACCCGCACCATGAACGAATACATAGAAGAAACACCCGCCAGAGATTCATATACTGCCTGGAAAACCACAAAATCGTATCGATATGCTGATGTAGTGTGGGGCTATAAAACAGATGGAGTATATAAAACGTTCGCAGAAATTGCAAATGGTTCGATTATGGATATCAACGGAAACCGAACAGTACTACCCGGTGATTATAAGTTTGTTGATGTAAATGGTGATGGCTACATTGACGATAAGGATAAACGTCCAATTGGTATTGGCGGAACCAATAAGCCTTTGTTGTATTTTGGGCTCAACTTTAATCTGGCATATAAGGGCTTTGATTTTTCAATGCTTTGGCAAGGTGCTGCACTTAATACAGTGAAATACCTGGATATGCAATTTATTACCCCTCTGGCATGGAATTATGCAAATCCAATGGTACAATGGTACGACCGTTGGAAATGTATTAATTACGATGACCCTTATAACGATGCTTCTTGGATTCCGGGCAAATATCCGAGTACAGGTGAGCGAAAAAGTAATAGTGGTGATTGGCTGAATAACGATAAAACATTTTTTGATGCACGTTATATTCGCTTGAAAAATATTGAAATTGGATACACTATTCCACAGAGAATCACGAAAAAACTCCTTATCTCTAAGTGTCGAATTTATTTAAATGCTTTCAACCCTGTTACAATACAGAATGGATATGGATTTTTGGATCCCGAAGCAAATTCGGGTAGATACTACTCTTATCCGGTTACTTTTAGTATGAATAGTGGCATCAATTTAACTTTTTAAATCTCTGAAAATCATGAAAAAATTAAATTTATACATAGTTGTGTTGTTAATGAGTGGCATTATTTACAGCTGTTCTGACTTTTTGGATATATCACCCAGAAAGTTATTAACGAACGAACAGGTGTTTAATAACGAAGCAACCGTTGAAGCATATTTTGTGAATATGTATCAGAATCTGCCCATTGAGGATTTTAATTTCACCAATGGAAGATTCAATGAGTATCCTGGAAATGGACAATCTTGTCCTTCGGGATGGGCAGGTGAAACATGGGGTGCTGGCTATACCAATTTATCAAATACTTGGACACCCGTTTATAAAAACATCCGAAACATAAACGAATTTATTGCTGGAATAGATAAATCAACTGCCTTTACCGATTCTATCAAACAAGCTTACAAATCAGAAGCTTATTTCCTGCGAGCATTTTGCTACTTTTATTTAGTGAAAACATGGGGCGGTGTTCCAATTTTGAAGAAAGCTCAACCATTCAATGAAAATGTTGGGGAATTAATGCTGCCTCGAAATCAGGAAGAAGAAGTTTGGGACTTTATTTTGAGCGATTTAGATTCTGCTATATTGCATTTAAGTACAACCAAAATTTATGGTAGGGCAAATAAATATGTAGCATTAGCATATAAATCGAAGGTTGCACTTTTTGCAGCTTCGGCAGCTAAATATGGAGTTGTAGATAGAGCCCATTTTGTAGGTGTCGATCCGGCAAGAGCTACTGATATGACAAGGGCGGATAATTATTATAAAATATGTATGGATGCTGCCGAGCAGGTAATAAACAGTGGATCTTATACTTTGTACGATGCTATTGCAGATAGAACAACAAACTTCCAAATGAGTTTTCTGAATGCTGCAAGTAGTCCTGAAGTACTTTTGGCTAAAGGTTTTGATTATACAGCATCTAAACATACGCATAGTTGGGATTATTTGATTTTACCCTATCAATTGAAACCGGATTTTGGAGAAAAAATCTCTCCCTATTTACAAAGTGTTGAGGCATTTGAGTTTGCAGATGGTCGTCCTGCAACACCTCTTTTTGGTGCTAATAGTGCAGGAGTACCTACGGTATCGGCAACACTCTCAACTGTTGAAAGTGCATTTACGGGTAGAGACCCTCGCCTTTTTGCCTCTATTATTTTGCCGAATGACATTGTAAAAGGTGTAAAAATAACCATTCAAAAAGGAGTACGTATTGGCACAACAAACTATACGGGTAATAATTACGGACAATTATTTGATAAAGTGACTAAAACCTTTGTTTCTACACCCAATGCAAATACAGTTATGGGTACCGGAGCTTCCGGAGGTTGTAATATTTTGAATTGTGTCACTGGTTTTTTTATGAAAAAATACCTGGATATAAACAGAGAAAAAGGAATGTGCAAGGATTGGATGTCTGAAACTGACTTTATTGCAATGCGATATGCCGAAGTATTGTTGAATTACACGGAAGCTACCATCGAAACTCAAACCCGACTTGATAATGGATTAAAATGTATTAATCTCGTAAAAAAACGCGCCGGAGTGAAAGAATTCGCAACTACTGCCGAGTTAACTAAAGTACGGTATAGGGCTGAACGTCGTTCAGAATTTTTTGCCGAAGGCCAGTTGTTTTGGGATTTGCGTCGTTGGAGAGAACTTAGAAGCAACTTCCTGATTGGTGGAGTAATTCCAGAAGCGAGCATCAGACATGGTTTGGAAATTTGGTGGGACTATACTAACAATAAATACATTCTGCAAAGAAAAAATCAGCGTGGGATTACTTATCTAGAGGAAAGAGTTCAGTATGATGGAATACCATCTGTAGAGCTGGCTATCAATCCTCTTTTTGTGGATAATCCTGGATACTAATTAAAATAATAGTTTATAATTAAAACCCGATTTCTTTTACTTGTTGGTTTTAAATCTTAAAAGAATAATGAAAATGAAGAAAATAAATTTTTTGATAACTGTAATCTCAGTATTACTAGTCTCATGTACTGAAATTGATAATTATCCGATACCTAATTGTGCCATCAAAGGTCAAATAATTGATTCGGAAACAGGTGAGCCATTCGAAAGTCGTATAGCTGACAATATAGCCTTAGTACGTGTTCGGGAAGATAATCCGAAATATTCAAATCCAACATATTTCGATTTACGAATTATGGAAAAGGGTACGTTTGCAGAGACTGCATTACCCGAAACCGCCTATAAATTTTATCTCCAAAAGGTACCCATGGTTTCTACCGACACGATTCGAGTACAGTTATCACCTACTACCCCACAAAATGTTGTCATTAAAGGAATTCCGTATTTGCGGATTGCTTTGGAGGTGGCGCGAGATTCAATGTTTTTTACGATTACGAAACCAAGTTCTGTTACCTTAGCAGGCAATATTACGGAAATTAACCTAATGTATGGTAGTTATAGCCGCGTAAATGAAGGTTTTACAAACACACTTGACAATACGTTGGCTGCGTTTGTTCCTCCTGGAGGCGCCACACAAGCAAATGTTTTAAATAAGACATTTATACTACCATTGAAAACGCCATTCCCAACAATTACTTCAGGCAAACATTATTTCCGTGTATGTGCCCGTCTTAGCGGAGCACCATCCGAACGACGAAATTACAGTCCAACTATAGAGGCAGAATACCTTGGACAATAATAGTTTAAAATATTTTTGTTATCTCATTAATTGAAATCTCTATTGGTTTAGGAACTCAACAGAATTAGATTAAATAAATTTATATGCTGAAAATCAAATTATTAATTCAAATCGTTTTTGTTGTTCAATTAGCTTCTGTTTCTGCACAGACATGGAAGTTGATTCAGCCGAAATATACTACAAGTGATGCATTTGTGGCTAAATACAATGCTGTAGAACAAGGAGCCGATCCAACGGGTGTATCAGATAATACAGCTCTTTTTCAGCAGTTATTAGATTATTTAGGTTCTCGGGTTAGTTTTACCGGAGGTATTAATAATGGAGGTGTGTTGTTTGTGCCGGAAGGTAAATATAAGATTCTGGGGCAATTGATTGTCCCTAAGGGGGTAACAATTCGTGGTGAATGGGAAAAACCTGTAAAAGGTCAGGCAGTTAAAGGTACCATTTTGATTGCTTATTATGGCAAAGGAACAGACCATGGAACAACTCTTGATGAATGGAAGACTTTTGAAAGCAAAGCATTTATAACACTTCAGCCTGCTGCGGCTATAAAGGATTTATCAATTTGGTATCCCGAACAGGAACCAAACAATATCTCGGCTTATCCTCCGTCCATACTTTTCGGACAATATGGATTTTTTGGAGGAAGTAGCTGCAATGCAACAAATATTACGCTGGTCAATTCGTATTATGGTATTAGCTTGTCAAAAAATAATGGCGGTGCATCGCCCTTTATTTACGGCATATACGGTACACCTCTTTCGTGTGGGATTGAAATTGATAATATTGGCGATGTAGGTCGAATTGATGTTGTGGAGTTTTCGCCGGCATTTTGGGCTGGTTCAGGTTTGACAAATTCACCGGTTTTGGGTGGAGCATACTCTAGTTGGATTTACAACAATGGTGTAGGTATAACTATGCGCCGAAATGACTGGTCAAATTGTTGTTTCGTGAAAGTGGATGGCTACAATAAAGGAT
>CAYXQZ010000050.1:0-7227 GCA_964466415.1 uncultured Paludibacter sp. | reverse complement strand
CGAAATGACTGGTCAAATTGTTGTTTCGTGAAAGTGGATGGCTACAATAAAGGATATTATGCAAGTACGTCTATTTCAGATACTACTAAATGTGCCAATGGAAATCATTATGGTTCGGAATTTAGCAACTGCAAATATGGCGTTTATGCCGATAGAGTGAATGTCGTTGGGCAGATGCACACGCGCTACAAAATCACTAATTGTGAATATGGATTTTATTTGGCTGATTGTAAAGATGGATTAATGCAGATTTTGGCCTGTGATATAAGTGCAAGCAAATCGGCTATTTATATTTCTGCCAATACCAAGACGAAAGTTTTGATGAGTCAATGTACCATCAATCAAGGAGGAGTTGACCTTATTGGAGGGGTTATTTCTATGACCAACAATATTTTTAAAAATTCAACTCCCCAATTAAATTTGGGTTCTGATGTGCGTTCAGTTATCACCGGAAATACATTTCAACAAGCTGTACAAATAAAAAACACGTCGAAATACGATAATATCATCGACCATACACCGATTGTGATGTCAGCAGTACCTGCTTTTCTATACACAACTTCGGATGATATAAAACAGAAACCTGCAAGGATGGTCATGTATCTGGCAACTGATTTTGGTGTATCCACATCTGTTGCCGATAATGCTACGGCTCTTCAAACAGCTTTAAATAAAGCGCAAACCGATGGTGGTGGAATTGTTTTTATGCCTCCCGGGCGTTATAAGTTTTTCAGTAATTTGAGTATTCCGTCTGGTGTTGAATTGAAAGGTGCGGTTGATAATAAATGTGACCCACAAGGCTGTGGAGCTGTGTTTGAAGTATATGCTGGTAAAGGGCAATCGGAAACTTCCGCTCCTTTTATATCGATGGAACCCAATAGTGGCTTACGAGGCGTAACCTTCAATTATCCCGAACAATTATCAACACTTTTACCGAATATCTTTCATTACCCATATTGTATACGCGGAAATGCAAACTGCTATATTGTTAACACAAATTTTCGTGCCACTTACAAAGCCATTGACCTTTTCAGTAATAAATGTGATAATCATTTTGTGGATTATCCTGCCGGTCATGTATTCAATGTTGGAATTCGTGTTGGTGGAGCTTCTACAAATGGATTAATTAGTAATGCACAATTTAATTGCTTTCCATATACCTGGGGTATGCAATCCAAGTGTGGCTTTTTCCCTAATTCACCCGATCCATCCACAACCGTTGGAAAAGACAGTATTTTTTCGTACATGTTCCGAAACTTACAGTTTCTGATTTTGGGGAATTGTAGCAACCAAACATTATACAACAATTTCGATTATGGAGCTGCCAAATCGGTGATTTTATCTTCAATTGATGGAACAGGCCCGAGTGGAATTTCAATGGGTACTGGAATGGATGCAGGCGTAAAAACATTTTGTTTTGAAGCAATAGGTACAGGTGGTTTTGATTTTATTAATACACAAATCGTAAGCATTCCTGGCCCACTATCCGATGGGACTAACATTGTAGCCAATCAACCATTAACACGCTATTTGGAAACTTCAGCGGGATTTAACGGAAAATCAACTTTTTATAGTGCCGATTTTTGGGGAAATGTGTACGAAATTTCAAATCAAATTCAGGGTGGGAATATTGAATTGCAAACAGCTCACTTTACGTCTCCGGGTAGAAAAACGTTTGCAGAAATAGCTTCAGGTGCAAAATTTAGTCTTTTGAATTCAAATCTTAACCCACAGTTGAATGTGGTGGTAAATGGTTCCTTGTCAAAATTCTATATTCAATCCTCCATTATCAATTCTACTGGTATAAACAAAGCCGGATGTGGATTGTGGCTTAATAATATAGAACCTACTGCCTCCGTTTCGCCAAATTCAAGCGCATTTTTGCCACGCACCGGCTGGATAGCTACTGCTTCAGTTGCCAACACGGATGCTGCTAAAGCAATTGATGGAGTTTCCACCACAAGTTGGTCAACCTTGTCTGTATTTCAGAATTCGGGACAGTGGTTCAAAGTGGATATGCTTCAACCCAAAACCTGCACTGGAATTTATTTAGATATTGTAAAATCAACCGATATTCCTATTTCATGTACAGTTTCGGTGTCAATTGATGGCACCAACTGGACTGTAGTTGGAGCAGGAGTAGCTCAAAATCAGATTATGTTTAGTGCTGCACAAACAGCTCGTTATATAAAAATTGAGCAGACAGGCACAAGCACTACTAGTTCATGGGCCATCAAAGAATTTTATGTTATGATTACCGATGTGTCAACACCAATAATCACATTGAACGCAAGTCCCTTTGTTGTTTATAATAACGGAAATCGTTTAATTATTCAAGGCACTGAAGGAAAATCAAAAGTAAGTGTATATAATCTTTCTGGTCAGTTACTTAGAGCCCCTGTATGGATTGAATCTGATTTTGATATTAATTTAACTATGGGTGTATATATTCTATTGGTTGAAAATAATAAACAACTTATTAGAAAGAAAATTATTGTGAATAAGTCTTCAGTCTAATCATCAATTCACTATTTAGAAAGAAAATAAAATCATTACAAATTTTCTCCTCCGATAATTCTCAGCACATTGAAACATCAACGCAAATATATCTTTTAACATGAGAAAAAACTTACTTTTTCTTTTATTTATTTTGAATCTATTTGTGATAAATAAACTATTATCACAAACCCAAAACTATTTTGGAAGCAGTGGCGCATTAAATGGAAATTCCTGGAGTACTAGTGCTACAGGACCATATACTTCGGCAATTGTAACAAACGGCGGACCTATAGCTAACTTTAATACAGTGATTACAACCAATCCAATTTTATCCGCAGACGTTTTGTGGGCGGGAATCAATGTAACTCAAAATTTAACCTTTAGTAGAACTGGTGGTATTATACGGAATTACAACAATGCCGGAAACATGATTATTGATGTAAGTTCCGGAAAAACATTTGATTGTTCAGCGATGACTTTTTCTGGTATCGCTGCCGCTGCACAAACAAAAAACGGGGAGGGAATTTTGGTAACTCAGGGAGGATCTTTTGGTGGTGGTTACACACTCAACTCCGGAACAATAGTTGCCAAAAATACGATATCAATGGGTGGAAATGTTACACCAAGCTCTCTGACAATAAATGGAGGGACTATTGCTGCTGATGTAGCGCGTAATTTCTCAGGAAAATATTCCGTGATTACAATTGGTGGTGACTTTACATTAGGGTCAAGCGTTTCACCTGCTGTTGCAACAGCTAACCTAACTTTCGATGCACCTACTTCGCTTGGAAGTGTAACTCGTGCAATCACCATTGGTGGTACTGGTATTTACACTCTGGGTGGTGTGATTGGTGGAAATGCTGGTTTAACAGTAAATGCAACTGCCGCTGGTATTTTGCTCTTTACTAATCCTGCTAATACCTATAACGGAACGACTACTATAAATTCAACTGCCGAATTAAGGTTAAATCCAACTTCTACTTCATCCATATTTGCATCTCAAATTGATTTGGCAGGTGGAAAACTAAGTACAACAGGAATTGCAACGGGTACTAATATGGTGAGTTCATCGACATTGAAATTGTCGGATAATTCAACTATTACTTTGGGAACTAATGTTCACTCCTTGACTTTCTCGGATAGTCATTCCGTAAGTTGGACAACTGATAAATTGCTTACAATTACTGGTTGGATGGGATCTAAGCAATCAAGTGGAAGTGCCGGACGAATTTATGTGGGCGTAGGAGGATTATCAATAACTCAGTTGAATCAGGTCTATTTTAAGGGTTTTTCTGCAGGAGCTCAAATTCTCAACACAGGAGAATTAGTGCCATCAACAGACCTACCTCCCGGTCCAGCATATCAGCATTTTATAATGTACGGTCAAAGTTTGTCGGTTGGATATCAGTCTTATCCATCATTGAGTGTAGATAATGTGCCCGGAAACTATATGATTGGAAATCAGGTGTGGATAAACAATGGTAATTCAAATTTAAGTAATTTTACTCCCTTGGTTTCCAATCTTTGTGTTTTAGATGCGAATGTTGCTTTATCAAGAACAAATGGCAGGGGTGAATGTGCCATTACATCCATGGTTAATCACCTTCAAAAGAAAATAAATAACTCGGATAACCTTATTTCAACATCATGTGGAACCGGAGGCAAATCTATTGAAGAACTTTCAAAGGAATGCCAAACAACTACTCTTTATAATGATTATACCACAACAATCAGTTCGGGAGCATCCGTTGCGAAAATGACAAACAGTCCCATAACTTGTCCTGCAATTGTTTGGATGCAGGGCGAATGGAATTATACATTACCCAGCACATCAACCGGTCTTACAGTTGGGTCTATACCTACAGGTGATAAAAACACTTATAAATCACTTTTGCTTACACTGAAAAACAATATGCAGACTGATGTAATGAGTAAATACAGTCAGACAGAGAAACCACTTTTTATAACTTATCAGGTGGGTGCACAGTACACAAGAGGCAAAGAATTAGCAATAGGTATGGCTGAGCTAGAAGCATCAAATGAAAATGAAGATATAATTTGTGCTGGTCCGGTTTATCCGGTAACTGATCGTGGCGGCCATCTCGACCCGAATGGTTACCGTTGGTATGGTGAAATGATTGCTAAAGCCTATTACAAAACTAAAGTTGAGAATCATCGGTTTATACCGCTACAACCCAAACATATTTCAAGAACAGCCGATGCCAATAAAATAAAAATTCAATTTATTGTCCCAAAGTTGCCTCTGGTTTTAGATGATAAATTAGTAGACAAAGTACCCGATTATGGTTTTGCTGTATACAATGATAATATCAAGATGGTTATATCATCGGTTACTGTTGATGGAGATTGTGTTTATCTGACCTGTACCGGAAATTTGACAGGTGTAGTAGAGGTTAATTATGCGGGTTTAAACTCAGGCATTTTGAACGGACAAGGTAATTTGAGAGATAATGACGATTATGAAGCTTTCTATAATTATATCGATTTAGATAAAAGGAATGCAGATAATACGTATTATTATCCTCGTGATGCTGAAGAAACCACACTTCGGCCTACTTTTGAGCCAAAGGATGCAACAGGTAATATTATTTATGATAAACCATATCCGCTTTATAATTTCTGTGTAGCATTTTATTATAAACTAGACATTGGACAACAAACTTACAATGTTCTATTTAGTAATAATACTACTTCGTTGGTGATGAATAAGTCAGATAAAGCATTTTGTCAGATATATCAAAAAGGAGATTTTTTGTACGTGAATAATGAAGAACTTCTAATCTCAATTCAATTGTTTGATTTGAATGGTAAAATGGTTAGAACCTACAATGGCAATAATAATCGATACAACCTGAATCAGTTAAAAAAAGGAGTTTACTTTGGAAAAGTAAATACATATACTTCTACTAAAAACTTTAATGTAATAATCAAATAATTAAGCATTATGAATAAGATATTTCCAAGCAAATTCATTTTTCCTGCATTATCATTACTTACGGTATGTTCAGCTTTTGCTGGAAAAGCCAAAAGTGCCAAGCCCAATGTAATTATACTTTTCAGCGACCAGCACAATGCCAATGTTTTTGGATATAAGGGACACCCTGATGTGAAAACACCCAACTTAGATGCTATGGCCAGGCAAGGTGTGGTTTTTAATCGGGCGTATTGCCAAAATGCCATTTCGGCACCTTCTCGCATGTCACTTTTCACAGGATTGTACCCTCGTACCATAGGGGCAATGGACAATGCCCATGTAGAAACATCGGTTATCAATGAAGTTGTATCCATTCAATCTGCCTTTCAGTCAAACGGTTACGCAACTTATGCTTTTGGAAAAAGACATTTGGAATCGGGTGCCGATAAAGGTTGGACAAGCAAACAGAGCCATCTTGATGACGAATCGCCCAATGCAAATTATGTAGAATGGGTAGAAAAAGAGGGATATGCCGAAGAATTTGGTGAAGATTGGGCAGCTGAGTTTGGGCAATTCCCTAATGGAAACTCGAAGGCAAAAACAAAGTTCCCCACCGCCAAAATGGGCACCCGCACATCAAAATTGCCTGAAGACAAAACCATGGAGGCTTACTCCACCATGAATACAATTGATGTGATTCGTAGTCACAAAAAAAGTGGAATCCCGTTTTTCTGTTTTACTTCATTCTATCATCCGCATCAACCTTATACACCCATTCAGAAATACTTATCGTTGTACGATATCACAAAATGGGGGAAAGGAACTTTATATAATGATGGACTACAAATGCCACAAACACTCCGTCAGTCGGCAAATGAATTGCCGCCTTTTCTTGAAAACCTGCGTAAAAGTAAAACCGGAATCTGGTGTCTTGGGTTGGCAGCTGAGGATGAGCAATTGTACCGTAATTATATTGGATCTTATTATGCGCTGGTTTCAGAGATTGATGCCCGGGTTGGAGAGATTTTTGCTGAACTCGAAAAAAACGGAATGGCTGAAAATACAATTGTAGTTTACGCTTCCGACCATGGCGATTTTGTTGGATATCACGGCATGATAGAAAAAGCGGCTTTAGGACACAATGTCTATGAGGAGACCTTACGTGTCCCTCTGATGTTTTTCTGGAAAGGTAAATCGGCGATGAATTACAAGAATGATGATTTGGTAGGGCTTATTGATATTTACCCGACTTTGATTGAATTAACAGGAATAAAGAAGCCTAAATTAAAGTACGAAATACAAGGTATTTCCTTAGCAAATTCAATAACCCAAAAGAAACCGACCAAACGGAGCTATATTGTTTCCGAAAATTGGAGTCAAGCTTCGGTCATTACCAGGGACTATAAACTGGGAATAATGCTCGACCCAACTATTGCAGCCTCAAAACGTGATTTCCGAAGTTACGGCAACATGCTTTTCGATCGCAAGTCGGACCAATTCGAAGTAAAGAATCAAATCAATGCCCCTGAATTAAAATTAATAAGACAACAGTTATTTGATTACTATGTTGATTTTGAAAAAAAAATATCTAGTTTGGGAAAAACTGAAATGGCAAATAAATCATCAAAAAAATAAATATCACATAGTTGCTATTTTCCAACAAATTAATTCAGAATTAATCTGTAATTAAGCTACAACCCTTACTTTTGCAATAATAATTCAAACAATCAAATTAATTAAAAAAATAATCTTATGAAAAAAAACAATTACTTAAAAGCATTTTTTATTGTTCT
>CAYXQZ010000049.1:0-19033 GCA_964466415.1 uncultured Paludibacter sp. | reverse complement strand
CGATGTATGCCGAAACATTGTATACGGGAATTATTATTGTAACTTGAGGGTTCATAGCATATTATGTTTGCGAGTAATAAACATACAGTACGCTATTTCACAAAATCCAGATAAGGTTAATGCTCCTACAATAGCCCAAATGTTGTTCGTAATTAAAACGGCAGGAATTCCAACTAACATAAATGAAATTAATGCCACAAGTTGATTTTGAGTTACAAAATAATATTTGTTTTGTGGTACAAAAATAAAATTAATATAACTCCCCACAACTAGCCATACAATAATACTAAAACTTAGAATAATTGCAAGTGGGTAAGCTTCAGTCATTTTGGTGCCACCAAGCAATAATATTATCCAATATCCAAAAACAATTATTAATGCGACAATTGCAATACCAATCAACCATTCATATCGTAAAATTCGTTTTATAGTTTGTGTTTTTAGATTATTAATTACTTGAGGAAATATGGCTGAATTGATGCTGGTTGTAAGCATACGAGGAATAATAATAATTTTATTTGCTAAATCGTACAAAGCTACCTCACGCATTCCGAAAAATGCACCAATTATTACAGTAACACTTTCTTGTTTAATTAAACCAGCTGCATCGGACCATAAAAAAGGAAACGCTTCGGAAAAGTATGATTTTAAATGATTTAGTGGCAATAAACGAATTTTGATTTTTTCATTGTAAATAATATATAAAAACAAACTAAGTGCTGGTAGAATAATTGAAAGAGTTGCAATAATTGCATATAATATAATATCGTTTGGGGTATTGATAAAAATAAAAATAAAAGGTAAGGACACAATCCTGAAAAATAATTGGATGTATGTTACAATTGCCATTTTTTGAACTGCTTGATAAAACCAAGCTGGATACAAAATGTCTGAAGTTACTTGTGCGAAAACCACTATAAACAGTAGTTTATTCATTTTAATGTAGGGAACTGTAAATAGTAAAAAAATGAAAATGATAGCTGCAATACAAACTAATAGAGTTTTCGCGGTAAAAATTGCTGAAACTGTTTTAGTTTTAATACTAATATCGTCAGCATTTTGTGAAATAATTTTCAAAGCAGGAAAATGAAAACCAAAAGAGATTAAGCCTAAAAAGTAACTAACAATAGCAACTGCAAAAACATAGGACCCATAACTTTCGCTACCCAAAACCCTAATTAAGTATGGATATATTAAAATGCCAAATGCTGAGCTTATTACCTGCAACGCTGTCATGAAAAAATAGTTTTCCACTACCTTTTCATTATTTTTGAATATTGATTTTATTCTTGTTGTTGCAGTCATTGCTTTGATATTCAGTTTTTAAATATCTTTATTTTCGATGGTTATACTAAATACTTTGTCGGGGCGATGCGGCGATTGAATAAGATAGGACTCAAGATTTTTACGGGTAAAAATACCACACATTGTATTTGATACATGATAAATATGTTTGTGAAACTCCGCTGGACTTCCATCGAAAATTGCTTTGATAACCGAATAGCGTGGCTGCTCAGAGCTAAATCCGCAATCGTGCCAAACAATTATTGAATTTTCGTCCTTCAGCAGTTTAAAAACATTAGCTGTATCGTTTTTAACTGCTTCGTAACTGTGATCGGCATCCACAAATATTAAATCAAACTTTTTATTCAAAGTCGAAAAATCGAATGTTTGCGAATTGGCAAAAATTGTGGTTATGTTCGTTTTGTCGGTTATCAAACAGCCATGTTGTGTGGCATATTCGGTGTTTTTTGTTAACTTGACAATTTCATCGGGCGACAAATTTATAGAAGTGCAATGATGAGCTACTTTGGCAACATTTACAAGGCTTTCGCCACGCCAAGAACCAATTTCTAAATATTCGCAAGCCTCAAACGATGCTGCTAACGATTTGAGTAATGCCAAATCAGTCACCATCGACGAGCCGTCCAGGTACGTGTAACTTTCAATACTTGCTTTTCTGTTCTGCAAAAAATTATTTATATCAACCGTACGAAGTTTATCAATGCCATATTTTTTGAACATTGCTTTTTTATAATCCCTTTCATCTTCCAGAATTAAAAAGATAGATGTTGGATTGGTAATTATATTGGCTATTAATCGATAAATAACTTTTATTTTACTGCTAAATGTCATTTTATTAAATTATTTCTTTGTATTTAAATTTTCAGTTATTTTGCTCAACATCAGCATATACCATTGTTTATATGCCTCTTTTTGGTTTGCCTCTGGAAACAATTGTCCAATGTCAACTCCAAAACCTTGCTTTTTCATTGCTAAAACGTAAGGCGAAAGTAAGGGTTTGATATAGTTGCGAAAAACGGGTTTCAGACTTTTTTGAATAGCATTAAATGTGTCGGCCTGATTAAAATATTTTTCAATAAAAGTATGTTCCAGAAAAGGAAAGCGCATTTCGATACTGTAGAGCATGGATGGCTGATCGCACCGAAAGGTATGATGTGAACTTATGTAGTAAAAAATATCGTAGTACGATGCTTTTTTGAGCAAAGGTAATGATTTGAATTCGGGGTAAACATGCTTAATTTGATTTTTAATATACGATATTGGATGCTCCGGAATGGTTTTTTTGTTCTCATTCAGAAACTGTATAACCTCATTCCAAGTAAATAACTGACGACCTATAAAAGGGAAAGTATCTAATCCAAATTCTTTAATTTCCTGGATTTTATGTTGATGCTTTTTAGGAAAAAAGAAATTTGGAAGATAAAACAAAAAAGACCATTTAGAGAAATTCTTAATTGTTTGATAATAACCATAACCCCCAAAAATTTCGTCGGGGCCTAAAGCATTGTACAGCACCTTAATATCTCGGTCTTTAATTTTATCGCACAATACCAATGCCGGTTCAGGAAATGCATTTGGCTCTTCTTCCGAATTTAATAGAAATTCAATTTCGGCAGCACTAAAAGTTAATGGTATGTTATAATTGTTGATTTTTATTCCAGCATTCTTGGCATTCTGTTGTGCAAACTCGTACTCGGAGTCGGGCTTATCACTATGAATGTGAACAGCTTCCATAGTGTCGTTGTATTTACCATAAAAATAGGCAAGAGTTCCACTATCCAAACCACCGCTTAGCATTATTGCCTTTTCTACATCGCCCGTAGCATATAGTTTGCAAATGTCGTGGATATCATTATTGAAAATTTCCGATGGGATAGGAGAGGAGTTCTCCTTATATTTTAAAACCCAGTATGGCTGTATATTAATTAATTTAGTTGTGATATTGTATTCGAGAAAATGACCAGGTTGCAACGATTGAATGTTTTCGTATATTGTAAGTGGCGATGGGCAAGTACCTAAATACATGGAATATGCAAGTCCAGTAAAGTTTAGCTCTTTTTCAACGGCTTGCATTGCAAATAAACCTTTCATTTCGGACGAAAACATAAAACCCTGATTGGTTTGTACATAATAAAAAGGTTTAATACCTAACCTGTCGCGCCAAACCTTTAGGCAACCGTTATTGTAATCGAAAATCACTATCGAAAACATACCTTTGAGCTTATCTACAAATGAATTTCCTAGTTTTTTGTATAAATGAAAAGCCACTTCGGAATCCGATTCGGATATAAATTCAACACCGCTTAGATATTCGGCTCTTAATTCAGCATAATTATAAATTTCGCCATTTAACATGAACAAAAGGTTTTGTTCTTTGTCATAAAATGGTTGCATGGCTTTGTCCGACAAATCGACTATGGATAAACGGTTAAAACCAAAGCAGAATTTTGATAACTGGTTGTCAATGCGTGGGAAGTTTTGTGTGGAAAATGAATTTGACAAATCACAACTGTAAAAAGCTGGCGCTTCCTCACCCAAAACGATATGTGTGTCGTCGGGTCCACGATGCTTAATAGCCTGCAAGCTCCGAACCATAAGCTCCGAACTTAAAGCACTATTTAATACCCAGCCGCTAAATCCACACATACGTTTTTTATTTTGAAACTACTGATTTGTAATGATGAATTAATTCATTACCAATGTATTCGGAACTATATTTCGTTGCTGCATTTTCACTGATTAACTTGCAGTTATACAGGTCACAATTATCAAGCATTTGATTCAATGCATTTAAAAATGCAACTTCATCGTTTGGTTCAATCAAAATTCCATTCGAAGCATCGATATGTTCTGAAATTCCACCAACATTGGTCGAAATAACAGGTTTTCCACAAACAAGACTTTCGGAAATAACCACTGGAATATTTTCATGATTGGAAAATAGAATACTAAAATTACAATTATAATACGCATCCACTAAACTATCGCCTTGCAGCATGCCTGTAAAAAAAACAGCCTTATTTAGTAAATTCATTTCAACTGCTTGTGCCTTAATTTTTTCAAAATCAATTCCAGTTCCAATAAGCGTTAATTTAAAATCACTTCGGACTGCATACAGTTTTTGAATAACACGTAGCATACCACTCAAATTCTTCTGTTCATCGTCGAAACAAGTAACGCTAATAATATTTTTTATTTCACTTGAAATAAGCGTTTGATTCCTAAAGAAAGCCTTGTCAACCACATTGTTAATTATCGAATAGTTTTTGTTTTTCAAGCCATGATACTCCATACTTGTTTTTAAATGCATGGTTACAGGAAGTATCATTGAAGCATTACGTACAACAAATTGGGTGATTTTTTTGTGAAAATAATTTTGGAAAGTGTTTGGTTGAAAATACCTTGTCCAATGTTCAATAACAAGGTAAGGTATGTTGTAACGTAGTTTATACAAATACGCAATTGCGGCATTTCGGGTTAAAACACTTACTTGAACTACATCGGGCTTACCCCATGCTTTGTGCAAAATTTTAAAACCAAAAATATATGCTTTTACAAAGTTGAATAAAACAAATAGGCGATATAAAAAGCTTGAAGTTGGCAATGGGAAATAAATTACAAATTCAGTAATACCATTGAATGCCGATGATACCATTTGAGGTTTTTTGCAATTCTTATCAGGTACCACATACAACACGGCAACATTGGCATACATGGCTACTGCTTCGGCGTGTTTGCGCACAAAAAGTCCCGACATGGGGTCATTTCGGTGCGGATACCAAGCTGATAAGAAAAGAACTTTCATTGCTTATCGTGTTAGCATAAATTTAAAATTCACCCCAAAATTGGTCGACGACACAGGGAATGTTGTTGATATCAACGGTGTTGTCATTTGTCGGTCGAAAAATACTTGTATGTTTACTTTGGAGCTAAATACATAATCGGCAAGTATTTTGAGCGAGAACATTTTGTTTCCGTTCGAAGCCTGCGTTAGGTTTTCGTCAATTTTACGGAGCAATGTTTTGATGTCTTTGTACGATAAATCGGCACTTAGTTTCAGGTCGTTTTTAATGCGCGACTGGTCGTTGTTTTTCATTTTCAGAATTACATCAAAGTCTTTAAGTAAATACCCAAAACCAAGAACAAACTCATCCGAATTAGCTTCCACCATTTGTGTGCTCGAAAGGTTAAGCGCCAAATTACGTTGCTTACGATATTCGAGTTTGGCAGTCATGCTGTTTTTCATGGCAGCATTAATACCAATAAGCGGACTAAACTGCTCGGTGAGCGAAACGGATGAAATATCGTAAGGCGACGAAGGAATTGGGTTGTTCGATTGTACATCGCGTATGTAACCCATTGCATTATTGTCCTGATCCATGGCTACCCAAGTGGAGAACGATGTATAATTACCAATACTGTAGCGGCATGTGTAAGCATGTGTTATACTGATACTTCGGAAGTTATCTTTTACCCATTGTAGGCGCGATAAACCATCGTAACTCATGCGCCAGTTAGGCAAAACAGCTGCAATATTAGGGAATAAATCGGTACTTGCTTTTGAAATATCGCGTCCGGTATAAGCAGCTAAGAATGCTGGAATAAGCACATCCGATGAATTTTCGTTAAAGTCGCCTAATGAACGGTCGAACTTTTTATTATCTTCAATATCTTTCAAAAACCCTGTTTTAGGATAATTAGTGCCATTGTATTTGGCTCGCAATCGGTCAGCAATTACAGTTCGATTAGCCAAGAATGTGCGGAATACTTCCGAATCGTAATTTACATCGGCACCTCCAATTGGTTTAAAAGCTGTAGCAATAGCCACTTGGGTTATATTATAGCTTCCACTAAAGGTACTTGGCATACCATCGAACATATACTGAATAGTGGTATTGTCGGCTGTATAACGCTTGGCATTCAAGTCAATTTTCAGACCTGGAATTGGTTCCAAGCTGGCTTTGATATCTAAATCAGTTGTATTTGCTAGCACAGCAGGGTTAACAATTGAATCGCCCATAAATAGCCAATTGTTTTTAATGGCATTATCAATGGTGTTTTGCGAATCGAAAATACCAAAAGTAAAGGCATAACCAGGGGCATACACACCATCAATGCTTTTGTCCTGCCCTAGGAATCCTGGTTTAGGTAGGAATCCCGGCAAAGTCATATTCGACGATTTACGGAAAGTTACCGATGCTCTACGTGCCGACATTAACAATCGGGTTCCAAAATCAACCACTTGGCGCGCCAGAGGTAAATCGTTCGGGTCAAGTGTAGTAGCAGTAATTTTTACGCTATCGGCATTTAGCTTTGAACTGATTTCGACCGAAGTAGCATTGATTTGTTTTGTAGCTACTGGCACAGGTTTTCCATTTTTACCAATAAACATATACGCCACTTTTTCGCTGTTTAAACGATGGTTAATGGTGTCTTTCTTATTTGGTTCGAGTTTTACAATTTCATTGTAAGTTTTTGGCTGAAATTTTTGTTCGTTACCCGATTGACTATTATATCTTCGGTTCACTTCTTTCAGGTATTTCGATTTATTGTAGAGCGTTTCAAAGTTCAACTGTCCATCGGCCGACCATGCTCCCATACTTGTGGCAATGTTTCCAATTTCAGTTTTGGCAGCACCACCACCAATTGGAGCTGACCGATTCCAACTGTAAGTAGAATTATAAGTAGCATTGGCAGTTACCCAATCGAACAAAGGTATTTTATTAATTGGCACAGTCCACGAAGCTGTAAAAGTTTGTTGGTAAGCATACGGATTCCCCAACTTTTTAATGCTCGACCATACCGTATCACGCCACTGCTCGTAATGCTCTTTACCAATTTCGGGAGTAAAATAACTTTCTTCGATATTTGAATTGGTAGCTGTTTGTAAACTGAAACGTAAGGCCTTGGTTAAATCGTAATTTATTGAGAAATTGCGATTCCACATAAAGTCTTTGCTGAAGTTCAAATCGAAATTGCCAGTACCTGATAAGCCAGTCAAATCGCGTAATTTAACTTGCGAAAATTGCCTATTCATATCGGTTGTATAGCTGATTGACGAAGGCAAATAATTGAAATTAAAATCCGAAATAATTTTGAATGCAGGTTTGCTAAGCGCTTTAATTTTTTTGAAAGGCTCAACGGGTTCGGCATTGAAAGAGAAATTGTAATTCAAACCACCTCGCTCTTGTTTTACCAAATTGCGTTCCACTTCGGCGCTATTCTGATTTGTTTCGTTGTATGCATACGTAAACGACAAGTTAGCAGGGTCATAAAACTGTGGCGTTTTGCTTTTTAAATTTATTTTTGCCGATGAAATACTAAAGCTTTTTGACTCGCTCACGGTTTGCGAAACCATAATTAAGGTATCTCGTTGCGCTTTGTTGCGCAAGTTGTCAAGGGCATCACTTAATACCACATCTTGATCCAGCGGATTGTATTTTGGCGTGAGCGTTTCGTTGGTATACGAGAAATAAGCAGGTAACTGAACTTTAGCTTTTTCGGGTAAAAAACGACCAATATCCAAGGTGGTTGAAAAATTCATTTGGTACAAATCCTCCTGTCGGCGATCGAGTACATTACTTTCGATACTTCCAAAACCAGCTGTTTCGGTACGTCCAGAGAAGTTAATACTACCCAAATCGGATAGTCCGATAGCCAAATTACCCATAGCAGCCCAGCCTCCAGCTTCGTCGAATTCGGACATACGCAATTCGTTCACCCAAATCTCTCCTGTTTTCACCTCTCCATTTACCGAGTTATTGCGTACACCAATCATTATGTTTTCCACTTCGGAAATGGAAGGATTACCCACCACGCGCACTTTATTTTTGCCTTTGTCGTAAAAAGGTGTATAATCGGAATGATTTGGATTAGCTTGACGTGCTTTGTTGCGTTCTAGCTTTTTGTCTGTAAGTACAGAGAATGGGAAATCGAACATGTTTTCGGCTGGCCAAACTATGCTACGATCCGCTTCTGATTCGTTTGAATAAATTCCTACATCGGTTAATTTAAGCGGAATTTCATATTCGTAATAGTTATTAGTCATATCCGAACCTAAACGAATAAAACAACTCAAATCATAATCGTTGAGTTTGGTAATATCGCCAGTTGGTTTTTCGGCATGTACAAACATTTGTAGGCGTTTGTATTGACGCATGTCATACATGGTTTTTTTATAAACACCACGCGCGTCGTTAGGAGCCAAATTTATGATTTTCATTACCATAGCTTGCTCATTGAGTTTCGCAATTTGAGCTTGGCCTGGATCAATTACACGCGTTACACCCGGAGGAAGTACATAATTCACAGGAGTTTTGTCCGAATTTTCTTCGATATTTACTGCCTGAACGTCCAACGCACCAGTTGTAATAGGCATTTTGCCTGGTAAATTCAGTTCCTTAGTATATTTACGCCACTCGCCACGCACCAATTCCATGGTTGCAAAACGCAAGTGCGTCTCTTTTTCGAAATTAGTCATAAACAAACGTACAAACCTTATCGACTTAAAGTTACGTATACTCCCTACTTTTTCGCGGTATTCCCTGATAGGAATTTTAAACTGATACCACGTTACATCTTCGGAACTGCCATTGGCTAAATTTACGGTTGAAGTATAGCTATCAGTAATGTAATTTCGTCCAACTTGTAAGGAGTCGCGCTTAATGGCTACTTTGTATTGGAAGTACTTTTCGTATTCGTTGAGTGTATTATCACCATTCACATCTTCCACATTAGGTAGCGAAGTAGCTGTAGTAGTGTAAGTTTCCTGTGAGTTGTCAGCATCAGGCGAGTTGCCTTCAGTTCCATTAAAACGTTTGTAACGTTTCAAAATGCTTGCTTCTTCTTTGTCGTAATCGGTACTTTTGTAAAACTGATAATCGTCGCCAGCAGGGTCGTTCAGCGGCGAAAACTTATCGTCGGTCAAAGTTTGCAAAGCTAGCGGATTTAATTTTGTTTTTAATTTATCCACATAATCTTTGTAACTTGGAAAAATAAATTCGTTGGAGCTAACCAATCCGTCCATACCCACATCCTGTTTTACACGAGCACCAGGCGTATTATCAAAAGCAGTAACGGTCGATTGTGTTTTAGGAACTCGTCCCCAAATAGTTTGTTCGGTTTTTGTTAAATCGCCATCAATAGGAAGTCCGTGCTCGAACGATTTTTTACCATCTTTCAGCACATCTTCGCTAATATCGCCCAAGTTGAAGTATAAATCGCCACCAGCTTTAGGGTCATTTTTATCGTAAATAAATGGGTCCATCATCCAAAACTCAATGTATTCCACATTCGAAGTTTCGAAATCAGTAGCATCCATTTTACGCATAATACCACCCCAGCGTTTTTTCGGATTCAGCAAATTACCATTTCCATCAATGTCGTCGGCATCCAAATTGTATGGTCCACGTTCGGTAGGATAGTATGATAAGTTCATAACTGTAAGTAAGTTACGATCTGTAATAATAACATCTTTATTTGGAAATACTTCTTTTACCTGTACATCGCGTGTGTAATGGTTCGATTGCGACTCTGCATTATTGCGTAAATGCTGCGGAGTAGTACGAGTAGGATTTTTCGAATTTAAGTTTTGATCCACATAATACCATGCCATTAATGCACGGTTTTTACCATAATCTACTGATGTGCTTGCTGCTTCGGGAAATAAGGCATTGGGATCGGGATTAAAAGGTGTTGATGCCAAATACCAATTTACAGGATAATGAATGTCGATGGACGTTTTGGTGGATTCAAAATCGTCGATATATGCTTGTCCTTGCGAACCAACAACTTTGGAATGGCCTGGAATTAATTGAGCAAACTCAGCATTCAACGCTATGGTTGATGGTTTTGTGGCATTTACAAAAGGCAGCTTATCGAGCATATTTGTAAGCCATTGCGACTCGGCACGCCAAGCGGTGTTCATTCCCCATATTGTATTGGAAATGGGTTCGTTGCCTGTATTAACCTTTTGCGTTAGCGGTTGTTCCGAAAGGTGCATAATGGTTCCACCCAAACTGAAATCCTTGTTGAATTGATATTCCAAATGTGTACCCATCAACGATTTACGTTGCATGTTGAATGTAGACTGATTCTCGAGTTTTACATCGATATTTGTACCCGATTCAATGATAGATTGATTGAGAATGGACACTGTTCCCATGGTATAATCAACAGTATAATCCACGTTTTCGACCAATGTAGCACCACCAGCAGTAACTGTAACCGAACCTCGAGGTACATTCATGGCATTCAATCGAATTTCGGAACCGCCAGCCGATTTATATTCGCCCACAATGCGGAATTTATTTCGTTCGCTTAACTCCTGAGCAACCACCAAGGTAGAATCGTAGAGTTCCTGAAAAACATATTTTTGTGCAATACTAGCATTGCCAATCATCTTATTCAAGTGTGAACCAAAGGGTTCTAGTACTGGAAAGTAAATTCTACCCGTTGACGAATTGGCTGTTAATTCTTCCACATAGTCGAATCTGCCATCGGGAGCAATGTTGTTTTTAACATCCAAGCGATCCAGATTCATTACTTTTAGCAATAATTTATTCTTAATATCTCCTTCGCTAATATACTGTAAGTCAGTTCCAATAGAATCGTTTCGATAAACGATATTCAATTCGAAATTGTCTTTTTCTATTTGCATGGCACCAAGCGAATACACGTTTTTCATCATCAAATCCCATAACTTTCGTTGCGGAAGTTGCGTGGTGCTTTTGAGTAGTTTAACGATTAAGGCATCAGGAGCCGTTACAGCATCGGTCGAAAACTCACCCACCTGATATACATTTCCTCGATACGTATATTCAAAAGCCACACCCAGCACATCGTCGGGGTTTAATTGCGATTTTAACGAAATGATACCCAGTGTATTATTAACAGTGTATTCAGTTGGTTCCAGTTTGCGTGCACTTTCAATCTTTTCAAAATCCTCACCTCCAATAACACCATTTGAACCATAAGCGCCTGAGATTACAGCATTGGCTTGTTGTACATCTCTAACATTACCTAGTGCTTTAATACTGTTGTAGAGCGTATTGGCTTTGTTGTCAGGATTTTTTTCGGCACCAACTGTACCCCAAAAATGATTGTCAATTTTATCTGTTTCGGCTAAGTCCATAAATGCCAATATATTACGAGCTTGCTCGTAGTTAGCACGTTTATTGGTTATCCAAACTTCTACACGATTAATGGTAACTCCTGACGAAACATAAGGCAAATTACTCATGGCATTTTCGTAATTATCCCTAAAATAATGGCTTAGGAAAAAGTGTCGGTTTTCGTCATAATCGTCAATCTTTACTTCAAATTCGGTTTTTTGGACGCCACCTTTCGAACTTACGGTTTTTGATTCGGATTGTTGTTGCGAAGCAATGGCCGATACACTCAGTTTACCAAATTGTAAATCGGTTTTAATACCAAAAAGTGCAGTGCTACCACTTATAAGTGAGCTACTTAAAGGCATGCTCACATTACCAGCTTGTATGTTTTTGATAATATCGTCTTCTTTACCTTTGTAGGCAAGTTTTACCATTTTTTGGTCAAAGTCGAAACTCGATTCGGTATTGTAATTCATACCAAAGTTCACTTTGTCGCCCACTGAACCTTGGATGTTCATCTGAATTTTCATATCAAATTCAGGCGTTACTATGCTTCGCATTTCCTCGGTAAGGGCAGGATTTTCAACTCTATTGTG
This sequence comes from uncultured Paludibacter sp., assembly GCA_964466415.1. GTDB lineage: Bacteria > Bacteroidota > Bacteroidia > Bacteroidales > Paludibacteraceae > Paludibacter. Next base: position 7,020 of record CAYXQZ010000049.1, on the reverse strand, counting down.
CTTCACGCCAAAAATGAGTTCGGCAGAACCTTGCGTTTTTACCTGCACGCCACCAGGCCCAAAAACCTTATCGGCAGGGCCAATGTTAAATTTCATGTCCGAAACCGAAAACTTATCTTCGTTGTTTATTTCGCCACGCGTATTTTTTTCTTTCCAATAATTCTGAAGCTCTTTTTGATAGGAATAATTGCGATATTCGTCGCCAGTCATAGTATATGGAGTGGTTATTTCCAAATCGCCAATTTTATTACGGAAAATATAATTGCCTGTTTTGTCGTCGAATTGAATGTCCGATTTAATGTTGTCGGGCTGTTTGCTGTCCATAGGGTACACAGCATTGATATCTTCGATTGAATTAAGCGTAAACTTTTTGACAGGAAAAACTTTTTTGGCTGTATCGGGCGCAGCTGAAAACTCATCGGGTAATTGAATAGTTGCCAATGATAGATGTTCGGAATTGTAAACAGCATATACCGAGCTTATTACAAGCAAGGTACATATAAGTATGTAAAGGTATTTTTTTTGAAAAGGCATATATAAGTAGTTACAAGTATATAGTTACGAGTTACGAGTTTGCATCAATTATCTACATCATTTTTAGAGCTAACTTAATTAGCTGTTCAACGCGTAAATCAGGTTCGTTTTTAATTATTTGGTCAACTGCTTTTTGCGATGCATTGGCAGCAAAACCAAGCATTACGAGTGCCGATACAGCTTCGTCCTTAACGGGATTATTCACACTCAACATCATTTGACCTGTACTATTTACGCCCGCAATTTTGAGAATTTTATCTTTCAAATCCACAATAATACGTTGAGCTGTTTTGGTTCCAATGCCTTTGATGGCATTGAGCGCAGTTACATTTCCGGTAGCTATCATGTCCTGAATTTCTTGCGTAGAATACGACGACATAATCATACGGGCAGTATTTGCACCTATTCCCGAAACCGAAATAAGCAACAAAAATAATTGCCTTTCGGCTTGATTCATAAAGCCATACAACAGATGTGCATCTTCGCGAATAGCTTCGTAAATAAATAAACGGGCTACTTTCTGACCATTAAGTTGCGTAAAAGTAGGCAACGTAATATGAATACAATACCCCACGCCACCTGCATCGAGTACCACAAAAGCCGGATTAAGTTCGGCAATATCACCTTTTATATAGTCGTACATTATGTTTTTTTTATGGGCTATGCCGTTAATAAGGGCTTCGCCGTTTGTTTGGTGCTTCGCACGTTATTAATTATTAGATATTGAATGCTTGTTTTCTGACTTCAATTTTTAACCCGCAAATATACTTAAAATTTCAGAAATGCTCAAATGTTAAACCTCTGAAAAACGAATTCCTAAGTATAAACGGAGATCTGAGCTAAAAAGTACAAATACTTTGTTAAAAAATTGCGAAAATTTCTGCGTTAAATATTGATTATTGTTAGCATACAAACTTTTTTGATATTCTAGTTGTTTAAGGTTTAAAATTAATAATTTAAAAAACAAATCATTATGCGACAAGTATTAATAACAATTGCCCTTTGGCTTACTTCCTTATTTTTGGTTACAGCTCAATATGTGTTGCCAGCTTTGCCATACAATTACAATGCGTTAGAACCTTACATCGACAGTACTACCATGCGTATACATCACGATGTGCATCATGCTGCTTATGTCAATAACTTAAACAAAGCGCTCGAAAAAACGCCCGAACTTTACAAAAAAAGTTTACCTGAACTGCTTTCGAATATTGACCAATTACCAGCCGATATTCAAGTAACCGTTCGTAACAATGGTGGTGGTGTGTTAAATCATAACTTTTTCTGGAAAATAATGGCTCCAGCGGGCACAACAAGTATTTCGGCTGCACTCGATAAGAAGTTGACTGAAAATTTTGGCAGTGTCGATAAATTTAAAGAAGCTTTTGAAAAAGCAGCACTCACCCGTTTTGGTTCAGGTTGGGCTTGGTTAGTAGCCTCGCCAAATGGTAAATTAGAAATTATTTCGACTCCAAATCAAGACAATTTATATATTTTGGGAAATAAACAAAACCAAAAGGCAATTTTAACGCTCGACGTATGGGAACATGCCTATTACCTTAAATACCAATCGAAAAGAGCTGCCTACGCAAAGGCGTTTTGGAGTGTTGTAAATTGGAAAGAAGTGGAAAGACTGCTGAATGAATAGAATGTAAGACTGTAGTAGACGGATAGCGGATGGGAGTGAAGCGAACATCCCACATTAGCGGGAAGAAGAAAAAGATTGGGAAAGATTTTAAATAGAAAAGGGGTTTTGTTATCAATAATTATTATATTTGCAACAAATTTCCAAAAGTAAATATGATTAATCACAACAAATATCTTGTCTTTTTCTTGCTTTTGTTATTGTCTGAACTTTTGCATGCCGAGGGGACATATAATCGAGGATTGCATTTTCAGTCGTTTGATGTGGATCAAGATAAACGTACTGGACTTAATCTCACTCCCGATAATAAGATTGCTACTTCCAATGGTTTCACCCTAAAATTTGATATTAAACTGAAACAATTGTCGAATAATTTTGGATATGTGTTCCGAATTATTGGCAACGATAGTGTCAATATTGACTTGGTTTCTGATTTTACATCCACAGATTATTTGTTTTCGTTGGTAACTGGAGCAAAATCGCTTATAAAGATAAAGCAACAGGAGTTGGAAAATTTCAAGGAGGATAGTTGGATGACTGTTGAATTGAAATACAACAAACAAAACGATCAAATATCACTCCATGTTGGTAAAATGCAGAAAAAGGCTAGTTTTAAAACTGATAAACTAACCAATATAGATATAAACTTCGGTTTAAATAACCATCCTATTTTTGGCACAACTGATGTTCCACCAATGACAATACGCGACGTTCAGATTTTTGATGACAAAAATACTGTAAAACGCAATTGGAAATTAGAAAAACATGGATTAGATAAGGTTTACGATGAATTATCCAATAAAAAAGCCACTTGCATAAATCCTATTTGGGAAATTGACAAACATGTGAAATGGCAAAATAAAGCACAGTTTATTGTGCCTTATGAACTTCCTCAGTTAGCATTTGATGAAAAAAATGGACGGATTTTTATTGCAAAATATAATAAAATAGTTATTTACAATGCTGTGAAACAAACTGTTGATTCCATTGTTGCCCGCAAAGGAGAAGCATATAATTGTAGATCGAACCAACTTATTTACGACAAAAACACTGATAAACTCATTTCCTATAGTTTTGATAATGCTAACTTAGCCAAGTTTGACTTTAAAACCAATGAATGGACAAATGAGTTTAAAGAAAAAATAACTCCTCAATTTTGGCATCATAGCAAATTTTTCGATGCAAAAGACAGCTCACTGATTACTTTTGGTGGTTATGGCTATCACAAATACAAATCGGATGTAATGCGATATTCTATTAAAAACAAAGAATGGAAACAGCATGATATTTCGTCGAGTATAGCACCTCGCTATTTGGGTAGTTTGGGTTATTTGGGAAATGATGAATTGCTTTATTTTGGTGGTTATGGTAGCACTACAGGGAATCAGGAAGAATTTCCGCATAATTATTACGACCTTTATAAAGTAAATACCAAAACGCTCGAAGTTAAAAAACTATGGGAAATGAGCTCTCCCAAAGAGCATTTTGCCAACAGTAATTCGTTGGTTGTGAACAATGATAAGAAAACTTTTTACAATTTAGCATATTCGAATACCCGCTATTCTACCAGTTTAAAACTTATCGAATATTCCATTGAAAAGCCTGAATTTAAAATAGTTGGCGATACTATCCCATACAAATTTAAAGATATAGAATCGTATTGCGATTTGTATTATTGTACCCAAACATCCGAATTGCTGGCAATAACTTCGGTTTCGAAAAACAACAAAACAGAAATAAACATTTATTCAATAGCCTATCCTCCATTGCAAGCAGTAGATGTGATGCAAGTAGAGGAAACTGCAAGTTCTTGGAAATGGTTTTTGTTCATCATTCCTATTTTATTCATTCCAATTTTCTATATTGTAAAAAAACAAAAAGCGAAAAGAGAACGCATTAAAAATAAGGTAAATGCATATTTAAATTTTGAATATAAAAACGCCAAAATTGAATTAAAACCTTCGTCGGTAAACATGTTGGGTTATTTTCAGTTGATTGATAAAGATGGTGTGAATATTACCGGCAACTTTACGGCAACAACCAGTCAAATGTTGGTGTTAATTGTGCTATATACAGTAAATAACGGTCAAGGCATATCTACACAGGAACTTACCGAAATTTTGTGGCCAGATAAAGATACAGATAGCGCCCGCAATAACCGTAATGTGTATATGAGTAAGTTGCGTTTATTAATTAAAAACTTAGGGAATATTGAACTTGTAAACCAAAATAATTATTGGACGGCAAATATGGGTGAAGATGTTTTTTGCGACTATAAAAATGTGAAATACCTGATTAATAAACTCAAAAAACAAGAAAATCCAAGTCATGAAATGGTGAATGAGTTTGTAAATTTAGCTTCGCGCGGGGTATTACTTCCTAATCTTCAGGAGGAATGGGTTGATACATTTAAAGGCGATTATACCAGTTTGGTCATAGAAACACTTACTACTCTTTTACAAAACAAAGATATAGAAGATGATCCTATAATGGTTTTGCGCATATCGGATGCAGTACTTAAACATGATAATATTGACGAGGACATTGCTCGACTAAAAGTGAGTACACTATTTAATTTGGGTAAAAAAACACAGGCGAAACAATGTTACGATAAATTTATGGAAGACTATAAAAGCTTTATGGGAATTGCCTATAAAGGAACATTTGAACAGTTTTGCGAGAAAAATATAAAATAATATTTGATTAACTTTTTATTTACTGCATTAATCAAATAGTTAAAGCTTGATTTTTAGCAATCGACAGCATATTGGCTATATAAAACACATCATTTTATTTTTCAATCACCTTGTAGGTAGTACTCTTCAAACCTTGTTGAACAACTATAACATATATTCCAGCCTTACTTAACTCATGATTAAAAGTTAGATTCAGAACCTTTTGATTTGCTAATGTTCTACCCATGGCATCGTATACAAACACTTGCTTCCGATTAGTGTTTTCTCCAAAAACAACTTGTAATAAATGGTTTTTAACGAATAACTTATGATTTGGTTTCTCTGCCTGATCTAATACTTCTGTGGCCGTAAAGTCGAAAAACGAGATTTTATAACCTGTATTAATGCCAGCAATAGCATCGGTTGCAACTATTAAATCGTTTATATTTTGAGCAGGCATTGCTCCACCGTTTGGCAAATTAGCATAATGTGTAAGCGCATTTCCCGAACCGGCTCCACCCCACGTAAAACAGCCTATAATTACAGGCTTTCCATTCAAAATCAGAAAGATAGGATTTCCACTATCACCTGTGATAATCGTTTCGTTTAATGCCAAGCGATTATTTATGAAGGGTGCTTGTAAATCGAAAAGTTTGGAAGAATTTATGCTCCAAATATCGGCAACCAATGCTTTTTCTTCCTGATCGGTATAAAGCACAGGTAATCCATCACCATCGCCGGTAAGGAAACTACTATAATTCGAAGGCAAAAACTGACAGGGAGTAATGCTACTTGGCACATCGCTATCTAATGTAATTATTTCCAAGTCGGGCAAATTTGTTGCAAAATCGGTGTTCACTTTGTGAGCAATAATTTTGCGACGTACGGTGACATTGTCCTTAGTAACAAATCGAATGGAATCGCCGGCTTTTAGGTTGTAATGTGCTACCAAAATGCAATGACGTGGCGTGATAAGCGTACCAGCTTGCTTATTTCCACCGCGCGAATTCCAAGGGCTCGCACAAGTCAAATCAATATCGGCAGCCCAACAATCGGCACTTCGGGTATAAATTCCGTTGGTGTGGTTTTGCAATGAAAATATTGCTTTATTGCTTGTAGCGTGCTTTGTGGCAATCCGATTGTCGATATTTTGCTTCGCATTGGTATTGAAATCGATGGCAGAAGCCGACGAAATGAAAAATGCAACAATAAAAAATGTAAGAATGAAAAAAGTCTTTTGCATTTTGGGAGATTTTACAAATAACTAAAACTACATAAAATCAACCACCAAATTGATTGGATTATTACGCATTCGCACAGCACCATTGGGCGTAAGTACTTTCATGTAAATTTGATATTTCCCTTTTCTGAAAAAAATCACTTTTGCTTTATTCTTCTCTGACATCAGGCTATACGAGCGAAGATTATTATAGTCGATACGCACTGTTCCATTAAATGCATCTTTAGGATACAGAATTGGGTAAGGCGAATAAGCACCACGGGGAACTAACAACGCAGCAAGAGTTTTGTAGTTTTTAGTTATATATGCTGTAGAATCGCCCATAATCGTATCGACCACAATGGAATAAACCAAACCTATCGGCACTTTAAAATTGGTGGGTTTTGCCACCGTAACAGCCAATGTGTCTTTAGTTACATCGTAATTCACAGTAACCGGAGTTGGGTCGTAACTCATCGAAAAATTGGCATCGTTGAGTGCTATATATTGCTCGATATATGGTTCGTCTTTACACGAAGTAAAAACTCCAACCACAAAAACAGTAAGCAAAACTATCTTATTAAAATCTCTTTTCATTTTGAATAATTTTTTATAAAATTTATCTTGGTTCTTGATAATCAATTGCTATTATTAATTATGACCAGGATTCTGAGTTACTTTATCATTAATTGAACGCTCTTTGTAAGGAATTGGGAAAAGTAAATTACGGTCGTCCACATCCATCAAAAAATAAATTGTGGTGTTCAATGGGTATTCTTTGGTATTGTATTCCTGAATAAAGGATTTGTATTTGCCTGTACGAACCAAATCGAACCATAAATGTGCTTCTCCTATCAACTCATAGTTTCGTTCTTCCCATATTGTATTTCGGAGCGAATCCTGCGTAAGTCCGCTACTAAAGTCGTGTGGAGTTAGTCGAGGTGTTC